>CAYGOU010000024.1:9707-18082 GCA_964351455.1 uncultured Porphyromonadaceae bacterium | reverse complement strand
AGGCACCAGAATTTTACCATGAAAGGAGATATGTAAACAATGGAAAAGAGGAGTTTTGAACCACCTGTGATCAAAAGAATGGTCACCACCGTTCCGGGTAAATTCGGAACCAGGGCAAGGGTTGAACCCATATCATCGATCGATGGAGTCGCAGTATCAAGGCTTTCAGAACAGTACGGATCTCCGCTTTTTGTCATATCTGAAATGACCATCCGGAAGGTCTATCAGCAGGCCTATGAAGCCTTCAGCGCCAGATATCCTAGAGTTCAGTTTGCATGGTCGTATAAGACTAACTACCTGGACGCAGTATGCAGGATTTTTCACCAGCAGGGATCCTGGGCCGAAGTGGTTTCGGGTTTTGAATATGAGAAGGCCCTTAAGAATGGGGTAGAAGGCAAGAGAATCCTTTTCAATGGTCCGGATAAAAGCGACGATGATCTCCGGCTGGCCATAGCCAATCAGTCATATATCCATATTGACCACTTTGATGAACTCTTTCAGCTAATAAAGCTGGCCGGCGAAACCGACAAAAGGCCGAGGGTAGCCATCAGGGTGAACATCGATACCGGGATCTATCCGAAATGGGACCGCTTCGGATTCAACTATGAGAACGGAGAGGCTGCCGAAGCCATACATCAGATCGTAACCAGCGGAAAACTGGATCTGGTGGGACTGCATACCCACATCGGCACCTATGTCATGTCGGTCAACGCTTACAGAACCGCTGCCGAAAAGATGGCCAAACTGGCGATTGAAACCATCAGAAAATACCAGGTTAAACTTGCCTATCTGGATATGGGAGGTGGATTTGCCTCATTCAACACGCTGAAGGGAGCCTACCATCCCGCCTCGGATACGACCCCTTCATTCGACCAATATGCCGAAGCGATCACCGCACCCATTCTTAGGGCCGGATTTGAACCAGATCAATTGCCGGTGCTAATCCTTGAAACCGGAAGGGCTCTGATTGATGACGCGGGATTTTTGCTGGGCACAGTATTGGCGACCAAGCGGCTATCAGATGGAAGACGAGCCATCATACTGGATTTCGGCGTGAATCTCCTTTTTACCTCTTTCTGGTATGACCATGTGTTGCATCCGGTTGATGAAGTTTCAGGTTTTCTGGATGATTCGACTCTTTTCGGACCCCTGTGCATGAATATTGATGTGGTCAGAGATCAGGTTCAGATGCCGTTGTACAAAAGAGGCGACCGGGTGGTCGTTAGCCGGGTAGGGGCCTATAATATGACCCAATGGATGCAGTTTATCACCTATCGCCCAAATGTGGTGCTGATCGATCGCGAAGGTAATTCGCATCTGATCCGCAAGGCTGAGTCGCTTGAGACAATCACCGGCATGGAATCCATACCTGAGTACCTGAAATAGTGATCTCTTTTCGAAATATTGCCGGAAAGTATGCCTACCTGGGCAAAGGAATCCTGAATGCCTATTCTCAGGTGTTCTTCTCTGACAATCCCGCCTTCGCCCTGCTTCTGATCCTGGCCACATTCCTGGTGCCCTATTCGGGCCTGGCAGGACTGACAGGCGTACTCATCTCGATCCTTTTGGCACACTGGCTCGGGTATGACCGTTTTCTAATATCCAAGGGTATTCTCAGTTACAATGTTCTCCTGGTTACCCTGCCAATAGGACTCTACTTTCAGCCGGGACTGGCCATGTGGCTCACCCTTGTTTTTGCCACACTGCTGACCTTTTTTCTCACTGTGGCATTTCAGGGGTGGATGGGAAGATACAGACTCCCCTTCCTGAGCTGGCCATTCCTGATAGGATTATGGATCGTCATGCTCGCTGTGAGGAGTTTCTCGTCGCTGGATCTGAGCATGGAGCCGGTTTACGATTTAAACAGGTATTTTGGATGGGGAGGGATCGGACTGGTTCAGGGTTTTGAATGGCTCAGCAGAATTCCTATCCCTGATGTTCTACAAACCTGGTTGTCATCGCTGGGTGCCGTTTTCTTTCAGCCATCACTGGCAGGGGGAATCCTGGTGGCAGCAGGACTCGTCATCAGCTCACGGATCGCCTTTCTGCTGTCGCTGATCGGGTTTTTCTCAGCATGGATCTTTTACCAGTTGCTGGGACTTGATATCAACTCGCTTAATTACAGTTATATCGGGTTTAATTTCATCCTAACTGCCATTGCAGTCGGGGGTTTTTTTCTGGTACCCAATATTACCTCCATGGTGTGGGTGGTTATACTCATTCCGCTGGTAACTTTTATCACCGTGAGTATGGAGGGGCTCTTCGGAGTTTTTCAGCTGTCGGTATACGCACTGCCCTTTAACCTGGTGGTGCCGCTCTTCCTTTTTGTGCTTCAGTTCAGAAAGGTCCCCGGTTCACTCCGCGAAGTTCTCATCCAGCATAACAGTCCTGAAAAGAATCTTTATGCGGTTGCCAACTATCAACAACGACTGGGCAGTGCCACCATCTGGCTTTTCCAGCTTCCCTTCAGGGGGAAATGGCGGGTAAGCCAGGGCCACAACGGCAATTTTACCCATAAGTCGGACTGGAGACATGCATGGGACTTCGTCAAAACCGACATCGGTGACAAAACCTTCAGGGATGCTGGACTCAGGCTGACCGATTATTACTGCTATGATAAACCGGTTTGCGCAGCAGCAGCCGGAGTGGTTGATTCGGTCATTGACGGCATTCCCGATAATGCCCCGGGAGATGCCAACACCAGGCAGAATTGGGGGAATACGGTCATCCTCAGACACTGGGAGCAGCTTTATACCAAGTATGCTCACCTGAAGCCAGGTACCATCAAGGTAGTACCCGGACAATACGTAGCAGCAGGGCAGGAGCTTGGATCGGTCGGGAATTCAGGGCGCTCTCCTGAGCCTCACCTGCATTTCCAGTTCCAGAAAACACCACACATCGGATCCGGAACCCTCGATCACCCATTGGGACATTATCTGACTTTTCTCAACGGACAACCGGCGTGGAAATCCTTCGACCGGCCGATTGAGAACGAGGTGCTGTCAAATCCTGAAGTCAACAGCTTGCTGGCAAGGGCCTTTCATTTCATTCCCGGGCAGAAGCTGCACATTGAATTTGTGTCAGACAGCCTTAACCATCTTTGTGAATGGGAGGTGGTCACCGACATACAGAACAAATCATTTTTCTCTTCAGAAAAAAGCCACAGCAAGGCCTGGTTTGTGAACGACGGACAGGTTTTCTATTTTACGCACTATGAGGGCGACAGAAAGGATCCGCTCTACCTTTTCTTTTTAGCAGCCTTTAGGGTTCCGCTGGTTTTTGATGACAAATTAAAAATCACCGACCACATTCCGCTTTTCATGAGTGCCATAAGATGGATGAGGTGGTTGCAGGATTGGGTGGCACCCTTTTACCTTTTTCTCGACACCCGTTTTGAAATGGAACCCATAAGCCAGGACGATGAGCTGGATCCCGGGTTGATTACCCTGCAGAGCCGAACCATCCGGGAGCTGCTGGGCGAGCGTCTTGATGAATTGACCTGTGAGTTGTTTCTTCCAAAGGATGGATTGTTTCAAGTCACTTTCAATGAGAAGGACAAACAACGCCGGGTAGGTTCAGGAGCACTGCTGAAATGCACTGAACGATGATACGAATTCTCAGTAACTTTGGAATAAACGACCTGTCTTGGCAATGAAATGCAAATACTGAAAAAGCAAATAAGGCGGATAATTTTCCCGCTGTTTGCAAGCCTCTTTTTCATCGGTCTGGCACCAGGAATTGCAAACGCCCAGGAGAAACTCAGTTTCCAGGAGATTGACAGACTTACCCTGGAGGCATTCAACCAGGGTGACTGGACTGAGGTGGTAAGGGTAGCAAACCTTGGGTACAGCTTGGGGATCGACTATTTCTACCTGAGACTCAGAAGCGGAATTGCCCTTTACAATATGGAAAGGTATGAGAGGGCCATTCGGGATTTTACAAAAGCCCTCGGTTTTAGCGAAGACCATTCCCTGACACTTGAGTACCTCTATTATGCCCTTAAAGGTGCGGGGAGAACAGGTGAGGCATCCCGGCTTGTCCGGCGCATGCCTTTATCCCTGAAAGACCGAATGATGTCAGTTGACAGAAGATTTCTTGCAACTGCCGAGGGCGGAGCCATGTTTGCCGGCAACAAAGATGAAATGCTCGGTTTTCATCCCGATAACGAGCTTTCTCACCATTATTTCATCAGGGCTTACCAATACGGAGCCTTGCTGGTGCATGCAAAAGCAAACCCCGTTGTGGCATTTGACCTCGGATACCAGTCAATCAATTTTCTGGCCAGCCAGCAATTTTTTGTCGAAGGGCTTGATCCCATTGAATTCGGACTTCCTTTCAGGGAGCATGGAGGATATCTGGCACTCCACGCCAATCTTCCAAAAGGCTTTTCGGTGCATACGGCAGGAAAGTTTCTATATGCTGGATATGAACTGATGAGCTGGGATGAAAACCTCCTTGGTGGGCAATATGTCAGGAACGGTTATAACTACACCGATTTTGCCACCCATGCCAGTCTGCGGAAAAGATTTCCCTTTCTTGACATGGGCTTTCTTTTTGACATGAGCCGGATCAGGAATGAGTGGTACCGCCAGACGGGTTTTGATGCTACCCTGTATCCCCTCGGGAATTTAGATCTGTTCATTCGTTTTCAGGGAACCCTGCATTCAACCCTCTCTTCGGATGATCGGAACTGGATTCTTCAGGGGGCCGGGGGATTCAGATTTTTGCCAGCTTGGTGGATTGAAGTGGAGACAGGACATGGTAGAATACAGAACTGGTCGGAAAACCTTGCCCATGTGGTTTATAATAATCTGGATCCCCTGTTGAACCGCTGGGCGGTCAGCCTCCAGGGTTACCAGATTGCGACTCACCTGGATTTGTCAATCCGGTTTCAGCGTTCGGTGAGAATCAGCAGCTGGCAGATCTATTCAGGATCACAGATCACAGGAACCGCAGAGAAGGAGTATCCATTTTACAGTTTAACCGGAACATTGAGATGGCATTTTTAAAAAACATACTGATTCTTGCCGGACTTCTGATTGCCGGAGCTTTTGCGGCTGAAGGTCAAAGTTTTGAAAGACAGCTGAATGCATTCAGAAATAGTTACCTTGCGGAAAGCCAGAAAGATTATTCTACCGCAGTGGCTGCGTTAAAGGAGGTTTATTCTGAGAGCTCCTACGAGTTGAACCTCAGACTTGGTTGGCTGACCCATCTGCAGGGTAATTATACAGAGTCAGCAGCCTATTACCGCAAGGCGGTGTCTTTGATGCCCTACGGCCTGGAAGCCAGGTTTGGACTGACCTATCCGCTGGCGAAAATGGGCAACGGCAATGAACTGACGAGGCTGTATGAACAGATCCTTGAAATAGATCCTGCCAATACTGTAGCGATGTACCATTATGGCCTGCTCCTGTATAATCAGGATAATCAAATCAAGGCAGAAAAGCTCCTGACCAAGGTGGTTAACCTCTATCCTTTTGATTATGATAGTGTTGTTTTGCTTGGATGGATCAAGTTAAAACTTGGCAAATCCATTGAGGCGAAAGGCCTTTTTCAGAAAGCGCTCCTCCACTCACCGGATGATGAATCTGCAAAACTCGGACTTTCTCAAATCAGGTGAAAGCACCCCTTTTTAATCAAAGAGACTGGCTCCCCGATCAAATGAAGGGTTGGGCGGTTCTGTGGATGATTCTCATCCATTCGGTTGAGCTCTTTCTGCGCTACAACGACAGAACCCACCCCCTTGCTCAACTTGTCTTTTTCATGGGCGCTGTACCTGCAGCCCCGGTTTTCATGTTTATGATGGGTTTTTATATTGGCTCAGGGCGCGCTTCGGGAGGGAATTTGGCAATCAGAGGTCTGAAAGTGTTCTTCTGGGGCCTGCTGTTAAATGCCGGATTGAACGCCTCGCTCCTGATTCGTTGGGCCTCAGGCACCCTGGATGTCAATCCGTTTCATTATCTCTTCGGGGTTGACATCCTTCTGCTCGCCGGAATGGCTCTGGTGATTTCAGGAGTGCTTGTCTCTGTTAAAACCCCCTGGTTTATCTGGATCATGCTGGCTTTTGCCATCCCTGCATTAAACACAATGAACTTGCCATGGGGCCCGGCCACTCAGGGATCAGAAATCACCATGGCAAACAATCCTGCCGATTTTCTGCTGGCCCTGGTGGGTGGAGGATACAGCTGGTCATATTTTCCGGTGATTCCATGGCTTGGGTATGTGTTTGCAGGTGTATCTCTCAGGATGTTGTCAGACCTGTACCCCGGACTTTTAACCAGCAAGCTGGTCAGGCTTTATTCAGGCATACCGTCTGTGGTCATCTTCCTGGCAGGACTCATACCCGGGTGGAAGATTGCCCGGGAGCTTCCGATGTACTATCACCATGACTTTTGGTTTTTTTGCTGGGCCCTGGCTATGATTCTTATACTGGCCCTTACCATTCTTGTTTTCAGAAAATGGCTTGAAGGCCCGGCTGGCAACTGGATCCGCTTTCTGGGGGTCAGGGTGACCAGTGTTTACGTTATCCAGTGGATCATCATAGGCAACCTTGGCACCTGGCTGTATCAGTCCATGAATATAACTGCTACCCTGACTCTTTTCGCCGGTGTGTTTATTCTTACCCTATTGTTGAGTGTTGTTTATCACAGAATCGTTCATCAATGAAATCAGCTTTTTTTGCTTCAGTGGTATTGGTTTGGATGCTGTCGGGCTTTGATGCTGAAGGACAGATACAATACCAGACCAGTTTTGACCATTCCTGAACAGATCGACCCGAAATCCCTGGGACTTTCAGCCGGAACCTATCTGATCCGGTTTGAAAGTTCTAAATTGCAAACCAAATCTCAATCCCTTGTCGTCACTCATTGATGCCATAGAAACCCCTTCCTTTCAGGCTGGACGCCTGATCAAAATCTTTGGAGTTCAGGGTGCCCTGGTTCTGCGACTTGAGCCTAAGGTTGTCGCGATCACTGGGATTCCGGAGTGGGCCTTTGTCATGATCGACGGGGCACCGGTGCCCTTCAGGATCCGTCAGGAGGAGTTTTTTCTGAAAGACAGCAGACACCTGGTGATTGCTTTCTCGGGACGTGAAAGCCCCGACGTGGTGGCCCGTTTCATCGATCTCCAGGTGAGATTTCCGGGTACCATCGACGATTGGTTTGAGCTGGAGGATGATGAGGAGCCTGGTTTGACCGGTTTCAGGGTGATCGACTCCGTATCAGGAAGGGAGGGACTGGTCACCGGACTTCTTGACATTCCGGGGAATCCACTTCTAGAACTGGATTTTGACGGCCGCGAAATTCTTTTGCCTGTCAGGCCTGAATATGTGTTAAAAACCGACCATCGCAGAAAGGTGCTTCGCGTTCAGATTCCTGAAGATCTGTTTTCGCTGTGATCCTTACTCCCGGATGATCAGGATGTTCCCGTCATCAAGCACCTTTACAACCCTGGAGGGCAGGGAAGGGGTCGAATCCTTCTGTCTCCAGTTTACGACATAATCTACACCTTCAAGGATCTCCTGACAGATTTCGCTGAAAAGCGAAGCCGAAGGTTGACCGCTGAGGTTGGCTGAGGTTGAGATCAGGGGTTTTCCAAAACGCTTCAGCAGCTCCTGACAGAAGGCATCACGAGGCACGCGCACTCCAATGCTTCCGTCTGAGGCCGGCAGATTGGGTGCCAGTCCCTCAAGTCCGGCAATAATGAAAGTGGTTGGCCTGTTGCCTGTTTCAAGGTGATCAAACTCATTGCGGTTCGATGCCAGAAGAACCAGCATGGCCTTCTCCCTTGGCCGCTGTTTCAGGTCGAGAATCCGTTCCACCACGTCCTCCCTTGTAGCATCTCCTCCGATGCCCCAGATGGTGTCAGTAGGGTAGAGAATGATCCCTCCCTGGTTCAGGATTTCAAGCGAACGCTGAACGTCTGATTCAAATTCAGGGTGCATTATGTTTGTTAAGTTTTCTCAGATACAGATACTTACGGCTTGCATTCATGGCCGAGTAGCGGGCGATGAGCCAGCCGGCCCTGCCTTCAAGAAATCCCAGCCTCAGGATATACTCCCGGATCCAGCGCCAGCCTCCATGCACCGGGGCATCCCACCATGCAGCGGAAATCCCGGCGTTGTGGTAGGCACGGGCTGATATCCTGGCAAAATGATCCATTTTTTCTTTAAACTCCGGTACCGAATCCACCGCCCAGTGATAGATATCGCCCCTTACCCGTTTCACCCGCTCGCCCTTGTCCACCAAAACCCGGTCGTGCGGATCAAGTCCTCTCCAGACTGCCCTGCGCCGGTCGAAGAGCCGGATCTTCCGGTCGGGGTACCAGGAGGTGTGGCGCATCCAGCGGCCGCAAAAGGCATTTCTCCGGTTGAAGGC
>CAYGOU010000024.1:0-9697 GCA_964351455.1 uncultured Porphyromonadaceae bacterium | reverse complement strand
TAATTTTATTGGAAGGATCCTGATCCGCTCGTGAGATCAGCTTCTTCAGGTTACCTGTCAGCTCTTCCGACAATGCCTCGTCGGCATCAAGCGAAAGGATCCAGGGGTGTGTTGCCATCTGAACCGCCCTGTTTTTTTGCGACACATATCCGTCAAACGGATGTTGCTCAAATCTCACCTCCAGGCTCCTGCAAATCTCTGCGGTCTGATCTGTGCTGAACGAATCCAGCACCAGAATCTCATCCGCAACTCCCTGCAGGGATGCAATGCACCGTCCGATGTATTGCTCTTCGTTGAAGGATATGATGACGGCAGAGACCTTCAAGGTTAATTGAGATTAGACTGACACATTGTAATCACGGAGGGCATCGTTGAGGGCGGTTTTTTTGTCGGTCGATTCTTTTCTTTCACCGATGATCAGTGCACAGGGAACCTCAAAGGTTCCGGCAGGAAACTCCCTGGGGTAGCTTCCCGGAATCACCACCCTGCGTGGTGGAACATAACCCTTGTATTCAACCACCTGGCTTTGGGTAACGTCGAGTATCCGGGTTGATCCCGTGATCACCACATTGGCCCCCAGCACCGCTTCCCTGCCCACCCTGGCTCCTTCAACCACGATGCAGCGGGATCCTATGAAAGCATAGTCCTCGATGATCACAGGTGCTGCCTGAACCGGTTCAAGCACTCCGCCGATCCCAACCCCGCCGCTTAAATGTACATGCCTGCCGATCTGGGCACATGATCCCACGGTGGCCCAGGTATCTACCATGGTTCCTTCTTCAACCCGGGCGCCAATATTAACATAACTGGGCATGAGGATCACTCCGGGGGCCAGGTAGGCTCCATAACGTGCCACCGCATGGGGCACTACTCTGACGTTCAGTTCTTTATAATTGGTTTTAAGCGGAATTTTGTCGTGAAAAACCAGGGGACCGGCCTCGCTGATCTCCATCTTTTTTAGTGGAAAATAGAGAATGACCGCTTTCTTGACCCATTCGTTGACCTGCCAGCCGTCACCCACCGGTTCGGCCACCCTGAGTTTACCCAGGTCAAGTTGCTCTACAACATATTCAACCGCTTTGCGGGTTTTACCCTTTTCAAGCAAGGTGCGGTCGTTCCAGGCCCTCTCGACAATCTCTCTTACCTCTTTCATGATCTTTGGGTTAGCGGATAAAGATAACCCGATTCTCTCTATTTTTTTACCTTTGGATCCACGCCATATTCAACTAAACGCTGATAACATGAAAAGAGTTTTTTTCCTTCCCTTCATTCTGCTTGTAGCCGGCATGGTCAACGCACAGACCGATCTCACCTGGCAAATGCCTCCGCGTGAGCTGGTTGCTGTAGTGGATGCACCCCTCACACCCTCAGTGTTTTTTAACCCCTCCTCAACGGTCATACTGCTCATGCAGCGGCCGGGGAATCCTTCAATTGAAGACATTTCAGCCGAGATGATCCGGCTGGGAGGTATCCGTATCGATCCCGCCATCAATGCAGGCAGCAGGCCCTCATATTTTACCAGCCTGGAGGCCAAAGATATAAGTAGTCTGAAAACAATAGCGGTGACCGGACTTCCCGACCCGGTTAAGATCCAGTCGGTTACATGGTCGCCCGATGGTAAAGGATTTGCCCTTGTGGAGCTGAGGAACGAAGGCCTGTACCTTTGGTATGTGCCGGCAACCACCTATCAGGCCAGGCAGCTCAGCGGACGCAGACTGAACGGTCTGTTGGGTTCTTCGCTTGAATGGATGCCCGATGGAAGCGGACTGCTGGCGAAGCTGGTCCCCGAAAACCGTGGATCAAGGCCGGTGTTCTCACAGGTACCGGCCGGACCGGTAATCCAGGAAAACGATGGTGAAGAGGCCGCTGTCAGAACCTATCAGGATCTGCTCTCGTCGCCGCAGGACATAGAGCTCTTTGATTATTTCACAGCGTCTGAACTTTACAAAATAGCACTGGATGGAACGGCGACCCTAGTCGGGGCCAAAGCGGTTTACACCCGGTTTGACCTGTCGCCCGATGGGAAATATATCACCGTAAGCTGGCTCGAAAAACCCTACTCCTACCTGGTGCCCTGGTCGGATTTTCCGACGGTGACCGAGATCTGGAGTCGCGATGGAGTCAAAGTTGCCGATCTTTTCAGGAGGCCCCTGATGGAGGCTGTTCCTACCGGTTACGATGCCACCTCCCCCGGTCCGAGAGGACTGCAATGGCGGGCGGATGCTCCGGCAACCCTTATCTGGACCGTGGCTCTCGATGAAGGAGATCCCAAAAAGGTGGTGGAACACCGCGACCAGGTGATGAAGTGGGAGGCCCCTTTCACCGCTGTGCCGGCATCCTGGATCAAAACCCGGATGAGATATGGAGGTATCACCTGGGGTAAGGAGGATTTCGCCCTGATCAGCGAAGGTTCGTCAAAGACTCGTCAACGACAGACCCACATTTTCAATCCATCACTGCCGGTGCCCAAACTTGACCTTTTATGGGACCTTTCATCGGAGGACCGCTACAACAACCCTGGGAGCTTTGTTAGCACCCAGAATGAGGCTGGCCGAAGGGTACTGCTCTTCGGAAACCGGAACCGCAGCCTCTATCTTGAGAGTGAAGGGGCGTCACCGGCCGGTAATGTTCCATACCTGGATGAGTTTGATCTTAAAACCCGGAAAAGCAAAAGGCTTTGGCAGTCAGAAGCACCCTGGTATGAGTCGGTGTCAAGGATTCTCGACACAAAAAACATGACCCTGCTAACCAGCAGGCAATCGGTTCAGGAACCTTCGAATTATTATATCCGCTCGCTGAAGGACAAGACTCTTACCCAGGTAACCCACTTTGCCAATCCCTATCCATTCATGGCAGGAGTCAACAAGGAGATCATCCGCTACAGGCGGGATGATGGCGTTGAGCTGAATGCCACGTTGTATACTCCGGCGGGGTGGAAGCGGGGAGACGCTCCGCTGCCAACCCTGCTTTGGGCCTATCCCAGAGAGTTCAAGTCAAGGGATGCTGCCGGCCAGATCAGCGGATCCCCGTTCGCCTTCACCAGGGTGGGAGCAAACTCGGCTATTCCCTTTGTTACCCAGGGTTATGCCGTAATCGACAATGCGGCCTTCCCGATCATCGGTGAGGGGGAGCAGGAGCCAAACGACGAGTTTATCAGCCAGCTGGTGGCCAATGCCAAAGCAGCCATTGACCATGCCGCAGGCCTGGGAGTGACCGATCCGAAAAGGGTTGCAGTGGGAGGGCACTCCTACGGAGCCTTCATGACCGCCAACCTGCTGGCCCACTGCGACCTGTTTGCAGCCGGAATCGCAAGAAGCGGTGCCTACAACCGCACGCTGACCCCCTTTGGATTCCAGTCTGAGCCAAGAACCTACTGGGAGGCCCCTGAAATCTATTTCGAAATGTCCCCATTCAGCTATGCTCATAAGGTTAAAGACCCCATCCTGCTGATCCACGGAATGGCCGACAACAATTCAGGTACCTTCCCGGTTCAGAGCGAACGCTACTATGCGGCACTCAAGGGGCATGGAGCCACCGTCAGACTAGTCTTCCTCCCTCTCGAAAGCCATGGATATGTGGCACGTGAGAGCCTTCTCCACATGCTCTGGGAAATGAACCGCTGGCTCGATTTATATGTCAAATGAGTACCCCCTTAAACCAGTAACCAGCAACCCTGCTCTCATGTCACATCTGCCCGTCTTGTCTGATATCCTTGCTGCCCACGACCGGATCCGGCCTTTCATTCACCGGACCCCGGTACTGACCTGCAGAAGTATCAATGAGATCCTTGGGGCCTCATTCTTCTTCAAATGCGAAAACTTTCAAAAGGTGGGAGCATTTAAATTCAGAGGGGCCACCAACGCCGTGCTGAGTCTGAGCGATGATGAGGCATTGCTGGGAGTAGGAACCCATTCGTCGGGCAACCATGCCGCGGCGCTGGCACTTGCGGCATGGCAAAGGAGGATAGCATCTCACATCGTAATGCCTGTCAGTGCACCTGAAGTCAAGAAAAGGGCGGTGGCAGGATATGGCGCCCGCATCTATTTCTGCGAGCCCACCCTTGAGGCAAGAGAAAGCACCATGAAACAAGTTCAGCATGAAACCGGATGCACCTTCATCCATCCCTATAACCGCTTTGAGATCATTGCCGGACAGGGCACTGCAGCCATAGAGCTTATGGAGGAGGTGCCTGACCTTGACATTATCATGACTCCGGTTGGTGGAGGGGGCCTGCTCAGTGGAACAGCCATTGCGGCAAAATCCCTCCGACATGACATCAGGGTGTGGGCAGGAGAACCCTCCGGAGCCGACGACGCTTATCGCTCAGTCAGGGACGGAGTTATTCACCCTTCGGTGAAACCTGCTACCCTGGCCGATGGATTGCTGACCAGCCTGGGTCCCTTGACTTTTGAAGTGATCCAAAACCGGGTAGACGAGATATTGCTCTGCCCGGAGGAGCGTCTGGTGGAGGCGATGCGGTTAATATGGGAGCGAATGAAGATCGTCATTGAGCCCTCTTCGGCAGTGCCCCTTGGCGCCCTGATGGATTCAACCGGCGATTGGAAGGGCAGGAGGATCGGAATCATCCTGAGCGGTGGCAACGTAGAACTGGGCTCGCTTCCCTTTTAGGCCTCTGAACAGGAACTAACCGGGACTTATCATGCACATGACGGCGCGATGGTCGGATCCATTCAACGTTCCGGTTCTGTGGTTCCACGAGTTCATTTTGTCACTGTGAAAAATGTAGTCGATCCGCAGCCAGGGAAGGAACTGGTAAGTTGCACCAAACCCCTTTCCGCTATGCCTGAAACTATCCGCAAGTCCCCTTCTGATCTGGTGAAGTGCGTAGCTTACCGGGGTGTCGTTGAAGTCACCGCAGACGATCACCGGATAAGGGGATTGCCTGATGTGGTCTTTAACCAGTCTGGCCTGTTCGGCCCTGATCGCGAAGGCACGTCTTAATTTTCTAAACAGATTGTCAGCATCACTTCCAATGATGCCGTTTAGTTCCTGGTCGGCTTCAATGTGAATCGACTGCAGGTGCACATTGTAAATGCGTACCACCCTGTGATCGATCTGAAGATCGGCAAATGAGGCCATGTTGGAGGAGTTTTCAAAATCCATCATTCCTGTATCCAAAATGGGATAACGGCTGAATATGGCCAGTCCATGCTTTCTCCGGTAGGAGTGAAAGTTGTACTCGACATTGCTGTAGGGGTTGAATCCCAGTTCTTTCCGGATGTTATCTAGAGAAAAGCGGCCTTCATCCTCAACCATGAATTCCTGCATACACAAGATGGCAGGTTTTTCATGCTTTATGTAGGAGAGTATCGAGTCTCCTGCGCCGGGCTTTTTGCTCCAGTTGAAGATGTCGAAAAGTCTCACGTTGTAAGTCATCACCGGGATTCCTTTCACCTGGTCAATCTCCTGCGACCTGCTGAGAGGCTGGAAGGTGTCGAAAAACGGGTTGGCCGTCAGGGCAAGCAGAAGCAATACCCCGAGTGACATCCACTTTCTGAGCAGCAGAAAGATGAGAAGAAAAACGATCTGGGCAGCCATCCAAACCGGAAACAGCAGTCCGGTTATCGCCGGAAGCCACATCCTTTCGGGAGATATAAACTGGGATGAAATGGCCATGAGGTAAACTGCCGCACTGATCATCCAGAGCATAAGTAAAACCCGCCAAATCATTTTTCGCATGACAGCTATTTTTTACTTGAAGAAAAAAGAAGCTCCTTTTCCTCGCGGGTCAGGGCCTCATAACCGTTTTTCGAGATTTTCTCAAGGATGCGGTCAATCTCAGCCTGTTCGGCCTTTTTCCGGGCATTGTAATCGAGATCGGTTTCGACTTTACCGGGCGGCTTCCGGTACTTGACCCGCATTTTCGTTTTGGGCTTGAAGAGGAGAGCTGCCGAATCGAGAAACCGGTTGAAACCTCTTGTAAAATCTCGTCCTTTCGATAGTTGTGCTGCATAGAGGTATCCGAAAAGGGCCCCTCCAAGATGAGCAATGTGTCCGCCTGCATTCCCCGACTTGATGCTCAGGATGTCAATTAATATGGTTACCAGGGCAACGTACTTAATTTTAACGGGACCGAAGAACCACAGGTAGATGCGGTAATCGGGCACATAGAATGATATGGTGATGACGATGGCCAGCACTGCTGCTGATGCTCCCAGGGCAATTGAGGCGGATCTTCCCTCCTCAAATACCGGAAAGAAATTAAAGGCGGCGATGTAAAGAATCCCGCCCGCGATTCCGCCGAGCAGATATACGGCGGTCAGTTTTCTGGGATCCAGGTATTCAAGAAAGATCTTGCCAAACCAGAACAACCAGAGCAGGTTGAACAGGATATGCAGAAAATCGTAATGAAGAAACATATAGGAGAGCAGTGTCCAGGGCCGTTGAAGCAGGGCGGAAGTTTCCGCCGGCAGTGCGAAAAAGCCCAGCATCACCTGATCAAGCTCCCTCCGGTTCATCAGAAAGAAAACAACGCTCAGGATCTTGATGACCACGAAAACGGCAATGTTGATGTAGATCAGCCTGGTGAGGGCATTGGCCGTTTTGAACGATGAGCGGATCTGGTCAGACAGGTTCATGATCAATAGAAATTTCTTCGCTGGGTTTTATTCCAGAATTTGATCAGGAAAAATCCAAATACCATTCCGCCCAGGTGAGCAAAGTGTGCCACATTGTCGCCCGGCTGATTCAGAACGCCCAGATAAAGTTCAATCAGTCCGTACCCGATCACGAACCATTTGGCCTTGATGGGAATCGGCGGAAAGAGCAGCATGAGGCGGGTATTGGGAAAAAGCATCCCAAAGGCCAGAAGCACCCCGAAGACGGCACCCGAGGCGCCTACCGTGGGGATATCCATTTTCATGCCTACAAGCTGGTTTACGAAGCCGGCAGCTTCTGTGATATAGGCTGGGTTGTTCGGGGAACTGACCCACGAAACAAGGAATTCCGATATCCGGCTTTGAAATTCAGGAAAGTGGTCCTTGACGAATTGGGCAAAAACTTCGGGCGATGGAGTGTTCATGAGGGCGACGGCATCCGACTGCATGCCTCCCATCTGAATGTAGAGCACCAGAAGGTGTAATCCAGCGGCCCCGAGGCCGGTAACAAAAAAATAGATCAAAAAGCGCCCCGGTCCCCATACCTGCTCAAGAACCCGGCCGAACATCCAGAGAGCGAACATGTTGAAGAAAATATGGGTCAGTCCTCCATGCATAAACATGTGGGTGACAATCTGGTAAGGCCTGAATAGGTCTGAACCGGGATAGTACAAACCCAGTATGCGGGTGAGTTCAATTCCCGACCTTTCCAAAACCATGGTTGCTAGGAACAATAAAACGTTGATGATCAGCAGGTTCATTACCACGGGAGGCATACTGCCGCTGCGGAATCCGAATTGATTCATGCCGTAGGTTTAAATATTTTGGTAGTATAACAACAAAAAGTGCTCCATGTTATTGAAACCTTTTGTCAATCTCTTCAATCTGCAAAATCGTCAGTACCGGTTTGCCTTCGGGTGTGAGCTGGGGCTCCCTGCAGGCAAAGAGCCGGTCGATAATGAACTGCCGCTCCTGTTCATCGAGGGCCCGGTGTTGATTTCGGGATGAAAGCCTGGCCAGCTGTCTGGCAAGCGTTTCATGCAAACTGCTCTTCAGGTTCAGGGTCTCGCTTCTGATTCCTTCAAGAAGCAGCTCTATGGTGGATTTGGGATCCTCTCCTGACAGGATTTCAGGCAGAGCCCTGATTATGATGCTGTTTCCCCCGAAAGGTTCGATATCAAAACCCAGCTCCAGCAATCCCGGCTGAACGACCTCAAGGATCTCGAGGTCGATACGGCTCAGTTCAATGGTTTCAGGGAAGAGGAACTTTTGGGATGCATGTCCTTGCGTCGCCGGTGCATGGATGAATTCTTCATAGATGATCCGCTCCCATGCCCGTGCCTGATGGATCAGCATGATTCCGGATTTGACCGGAATGAGAATGTATTTGTTCTTGATCTGTATGCCGGCCGGGGTGTCGGGCAGTCTCATGTTCAGCTGCGGCTGGGACTCATCAGGATCGGTGAATCCGGGTTGAGGCAGACGGAAGGTCTCCGGGGAGGGTTTGGCCAATCCGGCACCCTCTTTGAAGGGGTTGTAGTCGCTGTTGATGCGTATTTCAGGTGCACTGAAATGCACCCCGGGTCGCATGATTGGAATGTCGATGGCCCCCTCCTGATTGAAGTCGAGTGAGGGGGTGATGTTGAACCTGCCAAGGCTTTCCCTGACGGTTGAATTGAGCATCTGGTAGATGGCCGTTTCATCCTCAAACTTGATCTCGGTCTTTGTAGGATGAACGTTTACATCAATGCGGGCAGGGTCGATCTCGAAGAAGATGAAATAGGCCGGCAGGGATCCCTCGGGGATCATCTTTTCATAAGCCGACATGATGGCCTTGTGAAAATAGCCATGCCGCATGTACCGCTGGTTCACAAAAAGGAACTGTTCACCGGATGTTTTTCGTGCGGATTCTGGTTTTCCGGCGAAGCCGCTGATCCTCACAAGCGGGGTGTCGGTGTTCAGTGAAATGAGATTGGCACGCATCTGTTTGCCAAACAGGGCAGCGATCCGTTCGCGAAGGTTGTCTGGCGGAAGATGGTAAACTTCACTGTCGTTGTGATAGAGATGAAAACGGATGTCGTGATTGGCCAGAGCGATCCGTTGAAATTCACCAAGGATATGTCTGAGTTCAGCGGAGTTGGTTTTCAGAAATTTGCGGCGTGCAGGAATGTTATAGAACAGGTTTTTCACCGCGATGCTGGTGCCGTCGGCGCAGGCTGCAGGCTCCTGAAGAAGGATCTCAGAACCGTTGATCACCAAACGGGTGCCGGTGGTTAGTTCCCGGGTTTTGGTTCTCAGTTCTACCTGTGCAACCGCAGCGATGGAGGCAAGTGCCTCTCCCCTGAATCCCATGGTTCTGATCGTATAGAGATCCTCTGCGTGGTTGATTTTGGAGGTTGCATGTCTTTCAAAGCAGAGTCGGGCATCCACCTCATTCATTCCGCATCCGTTGTCGACCACCTGAACCAGAGTGCGTCCGGCATCCTTGATGATCACCTGAATCTGGTCGGCCCCTGAGTCAACCGAGTTTTCAACCAGCTCCTTAATGAGCGAAGCGGGACGCTGGATCACTTCACCGGCGGCAATCTGGTTGGCCACTGCGTCGGGCAGGACATGGATCAGACCGTGCATAAAAAATGAATTAGTAATCCAGGATGCTGAGGATCCGGATGATGAGATAAACGATCATCATGACCAGTCCTATGTACACGGCCACCAGCGCCCAGCGGCTGATGAAGCTCTTTTTGGGTTTGACGGTGGCACCGTAGAGTGCATCATGCCTCCGCCGCATTTGTCCTCTGATGTGGGGCCGGTAATCCTCGTCTGAAGGGGGCTCAATCTGACGCTTGACGGCCTCGATCCGCTCCTTGAGATCCTCTTTCTGTGCATCGTAGAAACGGGGAATGAAGGTGAACTGCTTGGGTTTTTCGAGCTTAAAGAATCCCATGTTGAAAAATTTTTACCGGCTTTATTTTCCAAATCCGTCCGGTTGATTCGTATAAGTTGTAAAAATAGGAAAATGCTTGTTAAAACATTTGCGAGCACCCTTCACGGGATTTCGGCCATCACCGTTCTGGTGG
>CAYGOU010000023.1:0-18206 GCA_964351455.1 uncultured Porphyromonadaceae bacterium | reverse complement strand
GAATAATTGTATCATGAAAAAGCTATACGCGCTAAAGACCAAACAACTGACAGTTGCACTGGCTGTCATTTTTTCAGTTCTTGCCGGCTCCCATCAGTCGTTTGCCCAGAATAGTTCAGAGAAGCAGCTGCTGACTTTTTCGATCAAGAACATCGCCGGATCAACAGGGACGATCAACCAAAGCACATATACCGTTGCTGTTACGGTGCCCTTTTCAACCAATTTAACAAATCTGGTAGCTGAGTTCACCAGTTCTGCAGGTTCTACTGTTTCCGTCAGCGGAGCTCCTCAGGTTAGCGGTACTACCGCCAATGATTTTACCAATCCGGTGACCTACAAGGTCACGGCTGAAAACGGCTCTACTCGAAACTACCTGGTAACTGTGTCAAAAGCGGCTGCTGTTGCCGGCAAGGAGTTACTGACCTTTAAGTTCGAGGCCTTCACCCCGGATATTGAAGGGGCTATTAACCAGACAAATCACACGGTAAGCTTAACAGTTCCCTTCTCAACCAATCTGGCGACTCTGGTTGCAAGTTTTACCTCCAGCACACTTTCAACCGTGTGGGTTGGTGCAACGCAACAGGTCAGCGGGGTTACCGTTAACAATTTTAGTGCTCCGGTAACCTATCGCGTCATTGCTGAAAACGGCACTCACCAGGATTACGTGGTGACCGTCAGCAAGGCGGTTGCCAGTTCCCTGAAGGACATCACCCAGTTCAGTTTCACCAATCTGGCTCCGGTGGTACCCGGGACGATCAACCAGGTGACCCAAACCATCAATGTCACCATTCCGTGGGCCGCTGATATCACCACCCTTGTTGCAAGTTTCACCAACTCACCTTATTCAGCCGTTACCATTGGCGGGGTACCCCAGGTCAGTGGAACCACCCCAAACAACTTCACTGCCGACAAGACCTACAGGGTTACTGCAGAGGATGGAAGCACCAAGGATTATGTGGTTCATGTGACCAAGACCCCGGCCAGTACAGCCAATGACATATTGACCTTCAATTTCGAAGTTGGATTTGATCCAGATATCGTAGGGGTAATAAACCAGACCACCAAGGCAATCACCCTGACTGTTCCATGGGCAACCAATGTCACCGCACTGGTTCCCACCTTTACCAACAGTCAGTTTTCAACAATCTGGGTGGGTGGTTTGCAGCAGACCAGCGGAGTGACTGCACAGAATTTCACCAACCCCGTACAGTATGTTTGCCGTGCACAGGATCTGTCGGATGAGATCTATACTGTGACGGTCAACAAGGTCCCGGCCAGTACGGCCAATTCCATTCTGTCGTTCGGCTTCCATACCCAGTTTAATCCGGACATCAACGGAACCATAAATGAATCAGCCAAGACTATCGCTGTGACCGTTCCTTTCTCAGCGAATTTGACAACCCTGGTGGCCACCTTCACCAGCAGTCCGCTTTCAACAGTTTGGATTGCAGCCACTCAGCAGGTCAGCGGAACCACGGCCAATAATTTCACCAACCCTGTTCAGTACATCTGTCGTGCCCAGGATGGATCCGAAGAGATATACACGGTTACTGTGACCAAGGCTACAGCCAGTACGGCAAAAGCTCTGCTGACCTTCAGCTTTGCAGGATTGACTCCACCTGTCAATGGAGTAATCAATGAAACCGCCAAGACGGTCGCTGTTACGGTGCCATTCAGTACCAACACCGCTGCGATGACTGCCACTTTCACCCAAAGTTCACTTTCAACCGTTTGGATTGGAGGCGTTCAGCAAACCAGCGGAACCACCGTCAATAACTTTACCGCCCCGGTGACCTACCGGGTGATTGCCGAAGACAACTCCTTTGTTGACTATGTTGTCACGGTAACCAAGGTTGCTGCCAGTTCTGCCAAAGCCATACTTGGCTTCAGCTTTGCTGCACTGGTGCCTCCCGTGAACGGAACGATCAATGAATCTGCCAAGACAATTGCACTGACGGTTCCCTCTGGCACCAATGTGACCAACCTGGTTGCTCAGTTTACCCACAGTCCCTTGTCGACCGTCTGGATTGGGGCCGTTCAGCAGACCAGCGGGACCACCGCAAACAATTTTACCAATACGGTGACCTACAAGGTGGTTGCCGAAGACAACTCCTTTGCAGAATATGTGGTGACCGTAACGGTTACAGCAGCCAGTAGCCTAAAGGCTATTACCGCCTTTAGTTTCGCCGGCCTGACCCCAGTGGTTAACGGGGTGATCAATGAGGCGGCCAAAACCATCAGCATGACCGTTCCATATGGTACCAACGTAACCGCTCTGGTAGCGACCTTTACGGTGAGTCAGTTCGCCACGGTTCAGGTGGGAGCCACGGTTCAGTTGAGTGGTACCACGCCCAATAATTTTACCACTCCTGTTGCCTACGATGTTACGGCGCAGAATGGCACAACGACTCAGTACATAGTCACCGTGACCATTCATGAGATGGCCAAGCAAATCCTTACCTACGCATTCACCGGAACCTTTAACAATGGTCCTGGTGCAGTTCCGTACCAAGCGGTTGGAACCATCAATCATACCACCCGAACGATCCAGGTGAATGTTCCCAATTCGGTCAACCGAAATGGTCTGATCGCTGCCTTTACTTTGAGTACCGGGGTTACGGCTCACATTGGGGCGATTCCCCAGGTTTCAGGAACCACCGCGAACGATTTCACCGCGGTAGTAACCTACACGTTATTGGCAACCGACGGATCAACCACCACCTATCAGGTTACGGTAGTGAACAACCCGGTTGAGACTGGTGAGTCAATCCTGACCTTTGCGTTCAACGGACTGACCCCGGCCGTTACGGCTACCATTAATCAAACCAATCATACCATTGCTGCCACGGTGCCCTTCGGAACCAACGTTACGGCACTGGTTGCAACCTTTACCCATTCAGCCCTGTCTTTGGTAAAGGTGGGTGCAGTGTTGCAGGCAAGCGGAACCACCGCGAACAATTTCACCAATCCGGTGACCTATACAGCCATTGCCGAAAACGGAGCAACGCAGGATTACGTGGTGACGGTTACCGTTCAAACGGCCAGCTCTGCCAAGGACATCACCTATTTCGCCTTCGAGGACCTGAATCCGGATGCCATTGGGATCATCAACGAGACCACCCGAACCATCAGTGTTGAGGTTCCGGCCACTACCAACCGGGCCATGCTGGTTGCATATTTTACCGCATCGCCCTTAACAACTGTCAGGGTCAGGAACCAGGGCATTCAGATCAGCGGAGTTACCATCAACGATTTTACAGTGCCGCTGGTTTATGAAGTTTACGCACAGGACAATTCGATGAAGGAATACATTGTTAATGTGTATATTACGGCAGACACCACTCCTCCGGTTGTTTTTAACCTTGCACAGACGGTGACCAATCTTCCGGGTATGTTTGCCCTGGTAAGAAGCAATGAGGCCACCGGCAAGGTATTCATCATCCGGGACGGCGTTCTTCAAACCACGGTTGCTCATCTTGAAGCTGCCGTACTGGCAGGCAATGGCCGGTCGGCTTTTGTAACTGCTGCCAATACAGACATCCCAATCTCGGTCGAGAATCTTAGAGGGGGAATTTACTATGCCTATGCTATCGATGGTGCGGGAAACAAATCGGCCAAAGGCACCAATGCGATTTCCATTCTTGATCAGCTGGCTCCGAATGTTTTTGTACAGGCACAAACCATCAGCAATGCCCCCAACAAAATTGTAAATGTTCGTAGTTCAGATCCCGACGGATTTGTTTACCTGGTTCGCGAAGGGGTACCCCAGGCCAACAAGGCTCAACTGGATGCGGCTTTTGCCACCCTTAACGCCGGGAGGTCTTTTGTTACAGCAGCCAATACCGACATACCCATTTCGATTGACGGATTGCAACCTGGTAATTATCGAGCCTATGCGGTTGACATGTCTTTTAACCTCTCAGCACCGAGCACCAGCATCGTTATTATTACCCAGGCCAGCAGGTTGAAATCGATTTTAGCCTACAGCTTCAATCAGTTGAATCCTCCGGCGGTTGCCCAGATCATCGGTACTGACATTTCGGTAACTGTTCCCGCAGGAACCAATATTTCAAACCTGATTGCCAGCTTCACCGTTTCTCCGGTTACCAAGGTTTTTGTTGGTCTGGTTGAGCAGGTGAGTGGCGTAACCCCGAATAATTTCACGCAGCCGGTGGTTTATACCGTTGAGGCCGAAGACCTTTCGACCCTTGATTATACGGTCAGGGTCTTCTTTAGTACCGGTATTGAGGATATTGAGTGGTTTAATATGGTTAGGATTTACCCAAATCCGTTCCAGGATGTTCTTAACATTGAAACTCCTGTTCCGGCCGACAAGATTGTTGTGGTAAACTCTCTGGGGCAGACCATGGAGACCCTGTTTGATCAGAAGACCACTCAGGTTCAGATACCGACTATCAGCTGGACCCGCGGCTTGTACCTGGTAAGGTTCTATCGCGATGGCAGACTCGTTGGAACTGAGAAGGTGATCAAATAGAATTTGATGGGATAAAAAAAAGCAGGGTGCCAAACGGTACCCTGCTTTTTTTTTATTTAAGGAATGGTGTCCACAGATCTTTGCTGTATTCCTTTCGGTCGAAAGGCATACACTCATCGGCAGTCGATACCTCAACGGTTGTGTAAATCATCTCTTCGAGTAATTCGGGTGACCGGCGCATGCCCTCGCCAATGTTAATCAGCACTCTCTCTCCATCCCTAAAGATGCCTTTTTTCAATCCCTCGAAGAATCCTCCGACCGCAATGGTAGCTGCCGGACCGATTTTCACGGTGGTTTCGAAAGCAACCAGTCTGGCAACCGAGGCAGCCCGATTCTCGTCGAAGGTCAGAAAATCGCCTCCAGTCTTATAAACCAGGGAGCCGATGATGGGGAAAGTCTGGGGGTTACCGTTGGCCAGGGTTGGAATACGGGTTTTGGGGTTGTCATAGACCGGGAAATCCCGGGTCCATCCCTCTTTGAAGCCAGACGCAAGGGCCTTACTCCAGGCGGCGGTCATGGGATCACAGCCGCTGGGCTGCACCATGATATACCGGGGATCCTTGTCAGTCAAACCCAGGGATTCGATTTCCCTCAGGCCCTTGTCGATGGCTATGGGGCCTGTGCCGCCTGCCAAAGCCTGGATATAGACATCGGGAACATAACCCAACTGCCGAATCCATTCAAATACCTGGGTCTTTTTGGCTTCGACCCGTGCGGGGTCGATATTGCCACCCGACATCAGGATATGGTGTTTCTCAGAAAATGCGGCACACAATTTTTTAGCGAGTGCATAATCACCTCGAACCCTGAATACTCTCTGGCCATAGCAACTCACACCAGCCTCGTTAGCGATGAGGGCATCATCGGGTATAAAAACAGATAAGGAGATGCCAGCCTTGGCCAGATAGTGAGCGAAGGCGTTGGCGATGTTTCCGGTTGAAGCCACACAATATTCCCGGATGCCATTCTCCTTCAGAGCTGAGGCTGCCAAAGCGGCTGCAACATCCTTAAAGGTACCCGTTCCGGGGTTTTCATCATTCCGGTATGCCAGAACAGTTAGACTGAGTCCGTATTCCTGCCGGGCAAACTCCTCGAGGAAGTCCCAGCGGTCGACGCTGATCACTCCTTCACCCTCGCTGATGATGTTGCTTCGGTTGAGCAGTGGCAGATAATCGAAATAATGAAAGAGCGAATTGGCTTCGCCACCCTTTTCATGCATCAAGGGGAGCAGCAGACGTGAATGGGCGTAATACCTGACGTCGACCCATTTTCCACCGCAGGCCGGACATTTCTGACCATTCTGAAACCATGTGTCGAACCCGCTGGTTTTTTCGCCACACGATCTGCAATGGAAGTAATATTTGCTGTTCTCCATGTTGTCGGTTATTGAATGATCATCCCTGCTGCGACCGTTGCATTCGTTCCCTCGTCGATCAGAACAAGACTGCCGGTTATACGGTTGCGTGAATAGGGATCGTAGAACAGGGGTCTGGTGGTTTTAATTTTGATTCTCCCAATGTCGTTCATTCCGATCAGGAGGTCAGCGGGATTCATTTCAAGGGTATTGATGTCCATTTTAAACTCCACCGACCTGATGATGCATCTGGCTTCGCTGGTGGTATGCCTGACTACGTATTTGCCACCTGGTACCAGAGGTTTCTGACTGAACCAGCAGATCATCAGTTCAAGTTCTCCGGACGACTCCGGCAGGTTGTCGGATCTGACAATCATATCACCCCGGCTGATGTCGATGTCGTCTTCAAGCCTGATGGTTACTGATTGTGATGAAATGGCTTCTGACATCTCGTTCCCATATAGATCGATTCCTGCGATCCGCGAAGTGTGCATGGAGGGCAGAACGGTGACCGGATCTCCTTTTTTGAAGGTGCCTCCGGATATCCTGCCGGCATATCCCCGGTAGTCGGGATATTTTTCAGATATGGGCCTGATGACATACTGCACGGCAAATCTTGGATCGGTCGCATTCCGTTCTGAGGTGATGTCAATGGTTTCAAGGAGGTGGAGCAGGGTAGGACCTTTATACCAATCCATCAATATTGAGGGATTCACGATATTGTCACCCTTGAGGGCGCTGATGGGAATGAAACGGGTGTCGGGGATGAGAAGTTTGTCATGCAGCCGGTTAAAATCCAGTTTGATCCTGTTGAAGGTCTCCTCGGCGTAGTTTACCAGATCCATTTTGTTAACGCAGATCACCAGATGCGGAATTCTCAGCAGGGAGGCGATGTAGGTGTGTCGTATGGTTTGTTCAAGCACTCCATTTCTGGCATCGATCAGCACGATTGCAAGGTTGGCGGTTGAGGCACCTGTTACCATGTTTCTGGTATACTGGATATGGCCCGGGGTGTCGGCGATGATGAATTTTCTTTTTGGGGTGGCGAAATAGCGGTACGCCACATCGATGGTTATGCCCTGTTCACGTTCGGCCCTCAGACCATCGGTTAGCAGGGCGAGGTTGATCTGTTCATTCCCTCTGCGGATGCTGTCACGTTCAACGGCTTCAAGTTGATCCTCAAAGATTGATTTGCTGTCGTAGAGCAGTCTGCCTATGAGGGTGGATTTTCCATCGTCGACGCTTCCGGCCGTGGTAAAGCGCAGGAGTTGCATGTCAAGGTAAGCGGCCGAGTCAAAATGGGGTTCTGCCATCATCTGTTCATTCATTAAAAGTAGCCCTCTCGTTTTCGATCTTCCATGGCGGCCTCAGACCGTTTGTCGTCAAAGCGGCTACCTCTTTCGGTAACCCTGGTGGCGGCTATTTCCCGTATGATGTCAACCAGTGAGTCGGCCTGCGACAGGTAGAGTCCTGTACAGGTGATATCTCCTATGGTTCTGCAGCGGGCCTCTACCTCAACCACCTCCTCTTTCGGTTTTAAATTCATGAAGGGAGCCCAGGCCAGCCAAACTCCATCGCGGTTAAAGGCCTTTCTTGTGTGGGTAAAATAGAGGCTGGGCATGGGGATGTTTTCCTGGTATATGTATTGCCACACATCCATTTCTGTCCAGTTAGAGAGCGGGAACACCCGAAAATGTTCGCCCATGTTCATTTTTCCATTGAAGAGGTTCCAGAGTTCTGGTCGTTGATTTTTCGGATCCCACTGTCCGAACTCATCGCGGTGTGAGAAGAAGCGCTCCTTGGCACGAGCTTTTTCTTCATCACGACGTCCGCCTCCGAGGAGAGCGTCGAATTTGTGTTTTTCAATGGTGTCGAGCAGGGTGACTGTTTGCAGCACATTTCGACTGGCATTGTACCCGGTTTCTTCGACGGCTTTTCCGTTGTCGATGCTCTCCTGTACCAGTCCGACTACCAGTCTGGCGCCCAGTTCTTTGACCAGGTGGTCTCTGTAATCGAGTGTTTCCTGAAAGTTGTGTCCGGTGTCGATGTGTACCAGGGTAAAGGGAATTTTCTGCGGCCAGAAGGCCTTTTTGGCCAGGTGCACCATCACGATCGAATCTTTTCCTCCGGAGAAGAGCAGGCCTGGGTTTTCAAACTGAGCGGCCACCTCACGCATCACGAAGATGGACTCATTCTCAAGCTCACTAAGATGGCTTATGGGATTTATTTCGGTCATATCACTTTTCTTCAGACGGATGCAGTCCGCACTCCTTTGAGGAGTTGTTTTCCCACCACCAGCGGCCTGCCCTGAAGGGTTCATCTGGACCGATTGCCCTGGTGCACGGGGCGCAGCCAATGCTTGGATAATCTTTGTCGTGGAGCAGGTTGTAGGGTATGTGGTTTTCTTTAACGTAATCTTTTACCAGGTCAAGTGTCCAGTCGAGCAGGGGGTGGTATTTGATCAGGTTGTTGGAAGGGTCGTACTGCAATTTTTCAAGGTTTTGCCGGGTTTCTGACTGTCCGGCCCGCAGTCCCGTAATCCAGCAGGAGGCACCTGCCAGGGCTCTGCGTAGTGGCAGGACCTTGCGGATATGACAGCACTCCTTACGGTTTTCAATGGATTCATAGAAGCTGTAGGGGCCCTTTTCAGAAAGCAGGTTTTCGACCTGTTCGCGGTCGGGAAACATGGTGAGGATATCCTTGCCATAATGCTCGCGGGTACGGTTCATCACCTTATAGGTTTCTTCAAAGTGCCTGCCTGTATCCAGGGTGAATAAGCTCACCGGCAGATCTGCAGTGAAGATGATATCGGTGACAACCTGGTCTTCGTAACTGAAACTGGTTGAAAACACCACCGGTCCTGAAAGCCGATTGCAGAGCATCCGGATGGTTTCCGGGATGGAAAGGCCTTCCGCCTCCTTATTAAACTGCAGGGCTAGCTCCTCATTCATCATGGCGTAGTTGTTCGAATTTCTGCCGGCCTTTGCTGGCATGAATAAATTGGTGCAAAGGTACTATTTCCCTGCTTATGGTGAAATGAGTCCGTTCACCAGAACATGATGTACAGGGCTGCCAGGATGGCCATGATCAGGATGGATGCTGCCTTGAACCGGGTATCGGTATGGAAGAGTCCTTTGTCGAAGCGGATGGCCTTTGGGTGGTCGCCCTTTCTTTCAAGGATACTGACGACGATCAGGATGGCGGCAAGAATGAAGAAGACATAAGCCCAACGGTTCATAAAGGGGATCTGAGGCAGAAGGTACTTAAAGGCAAATGAAACCGGAATGCTCATACTGATGCTCCAAAGGGCTCCGTTTGCCGTTGCCCGTTTCCAGAAAAGTCCGGCCAGAAAAATGGCACAGACTCCGGGCGTTATGAAACCGGTGAACTCCTGGATGTATTGAAAGGCCTGATCAAGTCCCCCAAGCAATGGTTTGGCGGTTGCAACTGCAATGACCAGGGCTGCCAGGGCGGTGATCCTTCCGACTCTGACAAGGTGGGTTTCACTGACCTCTTTTCTGATATATGTTCGGTAAATATCCATGGTAAAGATGGTGGAGGTGGAGTTGAGCATAGAGGCCAGGGAAGATACAATGGCGGCGGTAAGGGCTGCAAAGGCAATACCTTTGATCCCGGTGGGCACAAAATTGTGCAGGAGCCAGGGGTAGGCCTGGTCTGAACGGGTGATGGGTTCTACATTTTCAAGTCCAAAGGCAGCAGGATCCTGATTTACCATGTATGCTGCGATACCTGGAACCACTACGATCAGCGGCATCAGGATCTTCAGAAATCCGGCGAATACCACACCGTATTGCGCTTCCCTGATCGACTTGGCTGCAAGGCCTCGCTGGATGATATACTGGTTAAATCCCCAGTAAGCCAGGTTGGCTATCCACATTCCTCCTATGATCACGCTCAGACCCGGGAGGTCGAACCAGGCATCTCTCATACCCCCGTCTCCATCGGGAATCATCAGTTCACCCTTGCGGATGATCATGTTGAATTTCTCAGGAACCTCATCCATCATATTCATGAATCCTGCAAGAGCTCCCTCTCCGGCTCCGATGGTATTGAGCGCAAGAAAGGTGGTAATCAGGCCTCCGGCAATGAGAAAAATGACCTGTACAACATCGGTCCATGCCACCGCCTTGAGTCCGCCATAAATCGAATATATGGCAGCAAATGCCGCCAGTCCGATTACTCCCCAGAACACCGGAATGCCCATGATGGTGTGGATGGCAAGGGCACCCAGCCAAAGAACCGAGGTTAGATTTACGAAAACATAAACCAGCAGCCAGAAGGTGGCCAATGCAGTTTGAACCCTGCGGTCGAACCGCTCTGCGAGGAACTGAGGCATGGTGTAAATGCCCTTTTTCAGGAAGATTGGCAGGAAGAAGGCCCCAACTACGATCAGTCCGAGTGCCCCGATCCATTCATAGGATGCAATGGCCAAACCGATGGCAAAACCGCTGCCTGACATCCCTATACACTGTTCGGCAGAAATGTTGGCGGCGATCAGCGAGGCTCCAATGGCCCACCAGGGTAGCGACTTGCTGGCCAGAAAGTAATCCTGAGAATCCTTCTTTTTCCCCTTTTTGTTTCTGGATACATACAATCCCAGCGTGACAATCAAGAGCGCATATCCGGCGAAAACCAGATAATCCAGGGTGCTGAAGCTGCTTTGCACGGAGAAGGTGAGGATTAAAACGCTTTTTTAATCTCTGAAGCCGAAATCCCAAACAGATTCATCAGGATTTCTTCAAGAAGGGCCTCGTCTCCGGTCACATGAAGGGTTATGCTGGAGTGGGTGAGTGAAGCACCGGGAGTCAATTCAGCTGCCGGCGAGGATGTTTCCAGTTCATAGAAAGGTCCGAGCTGCGAACCGTCTTCAAGGGGACCGTCGTTGTATGAGTTAACCGCATCTCCCGAATACGGGTCTTTCTGAAGTTCCCACATGCTGTTGACATAACCCGGGTGAACCGAAGGTTTGTTGAAAAAAACCAGGGTCAGGCACTTTTCTTCGAAGTCATAGCTGCCGAGGTAATCCTTTGCCCTTTGCGGGGACAGACCGATCTTTCCTCTTTGCAGTCCGTCTGCTTTGAACAGGATCAGCCCTTCTCTGACCTTCAGTCTTTCAGAAGGCACCTTGCCAAAGTAGTTGTCGTTCACCACTGGTCCCAGCTCAGACTCAGGTCCGGACAGGTAGGGTACCAATACCACGTTGGAAGGTGAGGAGATGAGCTGTCCCAGGATCCATACCGAGATGAGTCCCGTTTCTTTGTTCCAGTTAAGTTTGCCGGTGTTGGTTATTTTGTTGACGGTTTCATAGGCTACGCTTTTGATGCCGTTGGGCATGCTGACCCCGGTTTTTGTCTGGATCGCCTGATCATCCAGGAGGTAAATACTCCGGTTTATTTTCATGACAAACTGGAAACCGCTGTAATTGGTCAGTGCGGCACTTTTCACAAATTTTGCCAGGGTGTCGTCGGCAGAGACCAGGTCAAAAGGTTCGGTATCGATTGGAGCAGGGACCTGCCAGTTTTCGAACTCAAATGATACTCCGGGGGCGAAGTAGAGGCTGAACTGGCCTCCTTCGGGACCGAGCCAGAGGCGCTCTTCACCTCCATAGTTGTTAAAATGGGCAACTGTTTTTCCCGATTCAATCAGCTCATAGTTGATCCAGCCGAAGCTCTTTCCGGATTCTCCACCGGCAGAACTGGTCATGATCCTTCCCTGGTAACCGGGAGCAATCAGAACTCTGGCATCACCGCGGGCGAGGGTGACGGTTGGCTGATGTTTTTGCATGAATTCAGCATCGTAAGCGAAAGTTCCTTTTGGATGGGTCATTTTATCTTTCTTTTGACGGTCGCTGGGTTTACATCCTGAAAGGGCAAGGGCCAAAGCGACGGCTGTGATCATGAAAAATGGCTTAGCTCTCATGGTTATTGGTTTAATGCGATGGTCTGCTCAAGCTTCGATTCGTTTTGCTCCATCTCCGATTTCGGCAATATAAAAATCGGCCCGGAGGCCGGTAATGGCCTGGTAGGCCGGACCAACCCTGCCAATCAGTTCTTCAATTGCATCATCACTAACAAGGCTTACGGTGCATCCCCCAAATCCTGCACCGGTCATTCGCGAACCCAGAACCCCCTTGATTTTGCGGGTTTCATTCACCAGGGTGTCAAGTTCAATACCTGTGACTTCGTAATCATCCCGGAGAGAATCATGAGAATCGTTCATCAGTTGACCGAAAACCTCGAGCTGTCCTGACTTTAACGCCCGCACTGCCTCAAGCACCCGCTGGTTTTCACTGACCACATGACGTGCTCTTCTGAAGATCGTCTCGCTTGAAATGAGGTGGCTGTATTGGCTGAATTGGTGATTGTCAAGTTCTGCCAGGTATTGGATTGGGGTTCCGGGGTTGATGTCTGTTACAGCCTGTCTGCATTCGGCTACTCTTTCATTGTATTTCGAATCTGCCAGTCCGCGTGATTTGTTGGTGTTTGCAATCACCAGCCTGTGTCCGCTCATGCTGACCGGAACCAGTTCATAATCGAGGGTGTCACAGTTGAGGTAAATGGCATGATCCTTCTTTCCCATGCCCACGGCAAACTGATCCATGATCCCGCAGTTTACGCCAACAAATTGGTTTTCAGCCGCTCTGCCGATTTTTACCAGTTCAATGCGATCGATCTCCAATTTGTAAAGGTCATTCAGGGCCACAGCAGTTACGAGTTCAATTGAAGCAGACGAGCTGAGTCCTGCGCTGTTTGGAATGTCTCCTGAAAAGAGCATATCCAAGCCGGTGAGCTCCATTCCACGTTTAATGAGCTGTTGGATTACTCCAAGGGGATAATTGACCCACTGCTCGCCAATTTTTACGATGTCCCGGTTTGTGGGGAGTTCAAGGGTGTAGTCGAAATTGGTTGTAGAAAGCCTAAGGAGGTTGTCGTTGTTCGGTCTGATAATGAGATAGGTTCCAAAGCTAAGGGCACAGGGAAATACATAGCCGCCATTATAGTCGGTATGTTCGCCGATGAGGTTAACTCTTCCCGGCGAGAAGTAGGTTTGTGAGTCAAAGCCGTTTTGACCATATTTCCTGATAAACTCCAGTTTCAGATTATCTAAGTTCATGATGGTTTGTCTTTTGATTCGGAGACCCTAAAAATAGGGAAACCTGGTGGTTTCTGTCAGAATAATTGTTCTAAAAACACTAATATTGCTCATACAACAAAATACTACGCCATTATGAACAAAAGTAGCATAAAAACCGGCCTCTCCGCCACGCTGATGCTGTTATTGGCACTGGCCCTCTTGACCGGATGCAAAAGCAAACAAAATCAACAAAATGGATCAGAAATGAAAGTAGAGCAGAAGATCGTCGCACAGTTTGAGGGGAAGGATGTCACAGAATACAGCCTGACCAATTCTTCGGGGATGGAGGTTCGCCTGATCAGTTACGGAGCCATTGTCACCCATCTGACAGCCCCGTCACGCACCGGCGTGTATGAAGATGTGGTGCTGGGTTTTGACGAGGCTGAGAAATACTGGACAGAGCCCTACCGGAGCAACGTTTGCTATCTGGGGGCCATTGTCGGCAGGTACGGTAACCGTATAGGAGGCGGAAAATTCACTCTGAACGGTAAGGATTACAGTCTGGCGGTGAACAACGGTCCCAATTCATTGCACGGCGGATTGGTTGGCTTTGACAAGGTGGTATGGGAAAATGAGGCGGTCAGGACTGAGGAGGGGGTTGGCGTTCGGTTTTCGTATTTGAGCCGCGATGGAGAGGAGGGATATCCGGGCAATTTCACCATAGCGGTAACCTATTTACTGAAGGATGATAATTCGCTTCTGATTGAATATGAGGGATCCATTGACCAACCTTGCCCGGTGAATGTCACCCACCATGGTTATTTTAATCTTAGCGGAGAAGCCCGGCGTGACATCCTGGGTCACCAGATGATGATCAAAGCCGACCGGTACACGGTTGTTGATGAGACCCTGATACCGACCGGGGAGCTGAGGCCGGTTGTTGGAACTGTTATGGACTTCAACACACCTTATGCAATTGGAGAACGCATTGGCCAGGTTGAGGGCGGTTACGATCATAACTATGTGCTTTCTGACGGGGTTACTCAACTGCGCCAGGTGGTTCGGGTATATGAACCTGAAAGCGGAAGGGTGATGGAAGTATTTACCACAGAACCCGGGGTTCAGTTCTATTCCGGAAATTTCCTTGACGGCATCTTAACCGGTAAAGGAGGGGTTAGCTACCAAAAGCATTGGGGGTTCTGTCTTGAAACGCAGCATTTTCCTGACTCACCCAATCAGCCAGCTTTTCCAAGTACTGTTCTCGAACCTGGATCCGTTTACAGGCAGACCACGGTTTACCGCTTCAGTGCTGAATAACCAGGAGGCCTGACCTATTAATTGGTTATCGCTTTATTGGCTTACAGAATACCGAGTTTCTGACGGATGTCTTGAGGTATGCCGTTTTTATTCACCATAATGCAGGTGGTCTTCAGACGGACATACTGTTCGCTGATGTACGAGTATCCCTTGTATTTGTTGCCTTCACCCCAGGAGTTTTTTTCCAGGTAATATTTGTTGCCTGTCTGATCGGTGGCGATTCCCACCAGGTGCATTCCATGGTCGTCGGTTGTCAGGTAGTTGTCAAATTCTTTCTGTCTCCTTTCCTGAGTAACCAGAGGTTCCATGCCCGGCTTAAAGGTCTTCCGGTCCCAGTCGTCTGGAGTTACGATCGCCACTCCCTGAGCGAAGCTGAATCCCGCTTCAAGATCTGCGGCCCACGCAACGGTGTATCCATTGTTCAGCGAATGGTCGGTGATTCGGATCATATCGTCAAGCGGAACGTTGTAAACTTTATCGCGTGACCAGTTGTCGGGAACCTCGAGAACGAAAGACTCATAAAAGGGATGATGGTTAAACGAGCTGATTTCAATGTAGTCGTCCCAGTTTAATCCGAGTGATGCAGCAAAGGTCAGCGGGGTATACTGCGTACCTTTCCAGGTAAAGGTTTCAGGCACCTCACCCAGGTATGCATCTGCAAGATTCTGGTATCCCGTTTTCCATGCTGTGCTCAGTTTTCTGTTTGGATTCTTGACCACGGCATCCACATAGCCTTTCAAGACACCATCCATTTCACCATGTTTCACTGAACTCTCAGCTATTTCATTGCCCTGGTAAAGATCCATGGGAAGGATGCCATATTTTCTGATTGAATTGATCACATCGTGGAAGGCACCGCCGGGACCGAAACCCAGGTGCCCGTTCCAGCGTACATAGCGGTCGGCCTTTTCAAGATAAGTATTTCTTACACTGTACATGACAGAGAGGTCTGCCGGCTCCTGCCCGATCCGCTTCATTTCGGATTCGATGAAGGAGGTGGTTGAATACGACCAACAGGTGGAGGATGCACCCTGGTTCTTGGTAGAGAGTCTGGGATGCTCGACCTGAATTGTGAACCGGAAGGGATCTTTGGCCGCCTTCTGTTTTCTTTGGGCCTGAAGGCCGCTGGTGACAAAAAGGAGGCTGATGAGCGTCAGGGAAATCAGACGTATGCTTTTCATGGGTTCAATTCTTTATTAGGGTTACTTTTTGATTCCGGTTTTGGCAGCAATGTGTGCCGGGATTCCATCCTTGTGTACCATGATGGAGACGGTTCTCATCCTCATGAAAGCTTCAGACATGTATGAGAAGCCTTTATATTTTCCGCCCTCACCCCAGGAGTTTTTTTCGATGTAGAATTTCTTTCCAAACTGGTTGTTTGCCACTCCAACCAGGTGCATGCAATGGTCATCGGTCAGCTGGTAGCTGTCGAACATATACTGACGATCCTCCTGGTTGACCGTTTTCTCCTGATGTTGAGGATCCTTGAGATCGGCTCCGTCGACCGGCAGCGTGGCGACTCCCTCTTCAAAATTTAAACCAGAAATATCGGCTCCCCAACTGATTGATATGCCTTGGTTTAAGGCATGGTCAATGACCTCCATCAATTCATCCAGGGGAAGGTTGATGCAGGTTTTTTGCGCCCAGTTATCGGGAATTTCGATGACAAAAGGGCTGTAGAAGGGATGGTGGTTGAAGGAGCTGAGCATCACATAATCTCCGGGATGAATTCCGAGGGATGCAGCGTAGGACTGAGGGGTAAAATCATTTCCCCGGTAGGAGAATGTGTTTGGGATGACTCCGAAATAGGCATCAAGAATTCCATTGACTCCTTTCATCCAGACCGGACTAAGCTTTCCGTTGCGGTTTTTAATCACATTCTCAACCACCCCTTTCAGAACGGATGCAATCTCGCCGTGTTGATGGGTGTTTTCGCCGTAATTGAGGCCCGGATAAATATCCTGGGGAACCATTCCGTACTTAACGAAACTGGTGATGACATCGTGCTGTTCGCCACCCTGGTCGAAGTTTACGGTTCCGTGAAATCTTACATAATTTGCGGCTTTTTCGGCATAAATGTTTCTTGCCGTGAACATTTCAGACAGATCAGTTTCAGGTCCTCCAAACCTGATGATTTCACTTTCGAGCATTGATGTTGTACCATAGCTCCAGCAGGTGCCGGTTCCACCCTGGCTGAGTACCGGAAGGCTTTTCACCTGGTTAATGACGGTAAATTCATGGTTTGGCAGGATTTTGGTCTGATCCTGGGCCAACAGAAAGCCTGATGTTGTTGCCATGAGCAACCAGAGCATGGACATCCATTTTAGGCTCAATCTATGTTTCATGTTTTATAGCTTTAAGTGTATGGATTACTATTATCACTCAATTTTGTAAATTCACGGTTTAACCGCTGTTTCCCAAAATTAAGTGATAAAACTCCATAAAACCATGAAGAAACTCATATTCGTGTTAAGCCTTGGCTTGATGATGGTTTGGCTGAATAATGCTAATGCTCAAATGGTTGATTCCCGGTCTTTGATCGAAGAGATGGTTGCTCTTGAGCGACTGGCAAGTTTTCCTGATCCCGGCTACTCAACCCTGCAGTTCTCATCTTATGACAGGAGGAGTCAGTACCCCTCATACCCTGGCTGGTTTGCCAATTCTGATGGTTTTGGCGGAGAGCCGGTACCTGGTTTTCTTGAGGTCATCAAAAAACCCAACGGAGAGGGAGTCGGCGAATATCTGATCTGCGATGTAAAGGGGCCCGGTGCGATCGTAAGGCTATGGACAGCTTGGATAGAGGGGGAGGTTATCCTTTGGCTCGACGGGAAGCGGGAGCCGGTTTATGAAGGGCCTGCCCAGCGGTTTTTCCAGAGAACCTACGAGGCAATGCTGGGCGTTGAGAACAAGGAGCTTTGGACGGGAACCCTTGCTCAGAATACTGCCGGTTATTATCCCATTCCTTTCGAGACGGGATGCCGGATGGTTTGGAGGGGTAAACTGAACACCCTTCATTTCTATCATGTTCAGGTTAGGATGTATCCCGCCCGTACCCGGGTTAAGACCTTTTCAATTCAGGATATCAGGGATCATGAATCCCGTCTGGATGAAGTTGCCTCCATCCTGAAGTTTCCCTCGTCGAAGCTGGATGGGGAGCTGAAGGATTCAAGAGAGGCTGTTGTTTGGCTCAAGCCCGGAGAAAAAAAGCGTTTGGTCAGGTCGGCGGGTCAGGGTGCCTTCAGCAGGCTTGAGATGGAGGTTAAGGCCCGTGACCACAGCCTCGCCTTGAGACAAACCTTGATGGAGATTCGCTTTGACGGTGCCCCATGGGGGCAGGTTCATTCGCCTGTTGGTGATTTCTTTGGAGCTGCACCGGGCATAAATCCCTATGAGTCATTACCCTTCACGGTTTTTCACAACGGCCGGATGGTGTGCCGGTATTTCATGCCCTGGCGCGATTCGGTTGAGATTATGGTAGAGAATATGGGCGATCAGGAGGTAACGGTTTCAGCTCGCACCGTTCAGGTGGCACATCAGTGGAGAGAGGGGGTTTCAATGCATTTCCGTGCTCGCTGGAGGATGGATCATGGATTGCTGGCCGATCCGAAGCAGGTTCATGACATTCCTTACCTGTTGATCCGGGGCAAGGGGAGGATGGTTGGTGCGGCGGCTTATCTGATGAACCCCACCTTTGTACCCTCCTCTTTTGGGAACTGGTGGGGTGAGGGGGATGAGAAGATATACATTGACGATGACCTGAAACCAGCGTTTATTGGCACTGGTTCAGAGGATTACTTCAACTATGCCTGGTCGTCGGGTGAGCTTTTCGACCACGCCTATTGTGGTCAGCCCAGAAACGATGGTCCGGATAACCGGGGATTTGTGACCAACTACCGCTGGCACATTCTGGATAACATAGCTTTTGAAAAAAGCTTTGATTTTTTC
>CAYGOU010000022.1:0-18502 GCA_964351455.1 uncultured Porphyromonadaceae bacterium | reverse complement strand
GTTCGGCTGCCTGCAATTCACAAATCAGGATTTCCTCAACATCCGTTGGATGATGATTGTAAACCAGGATGGGGAACTCTTCGGGGTTTGCAGTTCGCTCATCTTTAACAAGATAAGAAAACGCCTTCATTTGTAACCTGTCAAGGATCTCCAATCCATGATCCATTTTTCTCAAGGCCTGAATCTCAACTTCCGGGGTACCCGTGCCCGGCAGAATATCGTGAAACTGGCAGAAAAGCAGGTCCTTTAAAGCCAACTCAAGATCCTTTTCAGGATACTTCATTCCTTTTGCCAGGTAAGCATGGGTTGACATTTTCTCGGTAATGGCATAAACCGCTTCGAGCTTCCGGTATCTTGATTTGACTCTTGACATGGATATGTAGCATCCTACCGCCCAGGGGTTTAGGTCTTGTCTGAAACGCGACAGGGTTGGTTTATCACCTTTCAGTTCATCAAAATAGGCTTCGGGGTGCGAATGTGAAATGGCCCATTCACCAGATTGCTCTTTTAGCATGCTGATTCCGGCAAGATCCTCCCTGGATGGACCGCCACCGTGGTTTCCTATTCCCCACAATAACAAACCCCTTTCCTTATCCTGATTATTGGTAAGAAAGTGCTGGATTTTTGAGGTTGCCTTTCCCTTTTCTGAGTTATAATGCTCAGTTGACCGATGGGCCATCACCTCTGAACCGTCGAAACCGATCCATACAAAGTCATCGGGTACCTCCAGGTGATCATGACCCGGCCGGCAAAACAGGTAGGCGTTATAGCCCGATCTTGCCAGAATCTGAACCAATCCCTGTGAATGGCCAAAGGGGTCAAGGTTGACTGCGCAGGTTGGTTCCACGCCGAGAGCCTCCCTGAAGAACCGCTTACCGGTCAGTATCTGTCTAACCAGGAATTCTCCTGATGGCATATTGCAATCGGGTTGCAGGTACCAGCCTCCCATGACCACCCATTTGCCGGTTGCAACCAATTTTCGGATTCTTTTAAAGAGCCTGGGATCATATTCTGCTGTCCATTCATATAAGAGGGATTCATTGTGGCAGAAAACAAAATCGTCGGATTGCTCGCAAAAACTGACCGCTTGTCTGAAGGTCGACAGGGTTTCTGCCAGTCCTTCCTGCCACTCCCACAGCCATACCGGATCTATGTGTGCATTACAAACCAGGTGCAGTTTTTTTTCGATCATCTCTTTAGCAATTAAACAAATCGGCAAGCCTTAAACTGGAGATAAGTACAAAGATCAGAGCATGCTGCCGCAGCGGTTGCAAAACAAAGAAATGGGTGGATTTAGGTGTTCGCACTTTCTGCAGATCAGGTGTTTTTCTTGGCTGGTTTTTTTCGAAAGCTCAAAGGTGATGATCCCGGTCGGAACTGCAATGATGGAGTAACCAATCAGCATGATGAACGATGAAATGAATTTTCCCAGAACCGTAATAGGTACAATGTCACCATAACCCACTGTGGTGATAGTCATGATGGCCCAATAGATACTCTGGGGTATGCTGGTGAATCCATTGGTTTCACCTTCAACTACATACATGATGGCGCCCATAACCACCACAATAATCAGGATCAGCACCATAAAGATCAGAATCTTAAAGATGCTATTCTTCAGTGCTCCATAAAGGGCCTTTGATTCAGCAAGGAACTGGGTTAGCTGGTAAATCTGGAAGACCCTGACCAGCCTTATGATCCTGAGAACTACCAGGTACTTGTATCCTGCTATGATCAGACTGAGATAGGTGGGAAGAAATGAGACAAGGTCAACCAATCCCCAAAAACTAAAAATGTATTTCCGCCGGTTTGGAACGACCCAGATCCGCACCATGTATTCAACGGTAAAGGTTACGGTGAATAACCATTCAAGAATCAGCAAATAACGTCCCAGTCTCAAATTGATTGATTGCACGCTGTCCAGAACAACCACCAGTACGCTGGCCAGAATGACCCAAAGTAGAATCACGTCAAAGCGCCTTCCCGCCTTTGTGCTGGTACCAAATATAGTCTCAAAGAGCAGGCGTTTGCGGATCATAATGGTGAAATATATGTTCGGTTTAAATATCTGAACTTCTCGCGAAACTGCCTTTATAAATGGCGAATATTCATGCCGCCGCTTACTTCAAGAACGTTTCCGGTAGAGTAGGGCAGTGAACCTTCGGTGAGGCTAAGTACCACCCTGGCGACATCACCGGGTGTTCCCCAACGGTTCATGGGAATCAACCCATTGGCTATCTTGTCATCGTATTTTTCCTTCACCGCTGCTGTCATATCGGTGAGTATGATTCCGGGACGGATTTCGTAAACCAGCACTCCCTCCGGAGCAAGTCGGTCGGCAAATACCTGGGCAGCCATGCTGAGTCCTGCCTTCGAAATGCAATACTCGGCCCGCTCCGGGGAGGAGAGAGCGGCCGAAATGGAGGTGATGAATATGATCATGGGATCAGAGTCCTTCGTTCTGGACTTATGGCTAAGCATGTGATTGGCAACCGCCTGGGTCAGGAAAAAGGGACCGCGAAGGTTCACATTCATGACCCGGTCATAGCTGTCTGGTTCCATTGCCAGCAGGTCGATTCTTTTTTCTGGTGCCACGCCGGCATTGTTGATTAACAGATCAATCCGGCCAAATCTGGAAATGGTTTCAGAAAGGATATTGTCATGGGAAGTGAGATCTGCAACATCCGCCCTGATCGCGAGGTCAAGCCAGGGCTCGGGAACGATGTTGCGCGAGACACCGGCAATCAAATATCCCTTTTGGTGCAAAGCTTGGGCAATGGCTTGTCCGATGCCCCGGCTGGCTCCTGTTATGAGGGCTGTTTTTTGCATGGTTACTGATGAATTGTTAAGGGTTCTGGTTTACTTATAGTTTTTCCTGTACTGATGCCAAAGATTCTCAAACCAATGTTCTGCTTTAGGAATGGGACGGATTTCGACCCATTTCGTCAGCATGCTACCAGCTGCGTTAATCCGGATCTCCTGAATATGACAATCGGTAAAGGATCGGGTGGTATTGGGAGCAATGTCGCTGTGGTTTGCCGGGTCATCGCTTACCACGAAAGAACCCCTTGAAGATCCGCCCCGCCGGATATAATCCCTGATGGCGGTCAGATAAACAAGATGGGTCAGGCATAGGTCAAGTGTTTGCAAAGCTTCAGGAATTCTCTCCGCGGGTACAGGAGCCGTATCGCTGATCAGTATGTGGTATAGCTTCTTCCCCTTTTGCAAGGCTTTGTCAATAGACCCGGGTGACCTGAAGGCGGCTCCCGAAGCAGACATGAGGGCCTGAATTTCTCTGCGGATATCGGATGGATCGAGTTTTCCCTTGCCGGATTGAAATGATTGAATGGTCTCATTAATCTTCTCCAACTGGGATTCATGCTCAATCAAAAATTGTTCTTCATCGCATGGCGGCTTTCGGTATTGACGGGAGATACGCATGGCGGCACGGATTCCGCCAACCTGTCCCGAATTCAGGGCCGATCCGCCAGGCCGGTAAACTCCATGGGAGCCATTGACCTCGCCAACCGGAAATAGTCCTTTAAGGTTGGATTCCCACCAGATATCTCCCTTCAGTCCACCGTTGTTATGCTGCGCACAGATCGCTATTTCAAGGGGTTCGCGTTTAAGATCGATTCCGTGGTCACGAAAAAGCTTCAGCGCCGGAGCATTTAATTTTTGTAACCTTTCACAGGGCAAGGTGAGCAGGGCACCGGAATTATCGAGGTATTGCCGGGCAACTTCGGGTATATCACCGATTAACATGGGTGGCTCTGAAGGCCGGTCCCAGGGATTTCTTCTGTAATCGATGAATACCCTTCTGCCCAGCGATACGGATTCATGGTACACGAGCAGGTCGATGAGCGAGGACCCTCCTCCGGATATCTTGCGTGGGTCGAAGGGCCACTGGTAACCCTTTAAAAAGATGGCTTCACACATTCCGGCGGTGGTTGAAAAATGATCAGCCAGAAAATCCCTGGCATCCCCGCCTGCCTGGTCGGTTGAGAAGTAGGCAGGCATTACCTGCTGGTAAGATCCGGATAGATTCCACCTGAATTTAATTGATGCGATGCCGAATTGCGACTCGGTCAGATTCTGTGCCACGGCGCCTGCCTTTAGGGCGATCCCGATTGATCCTGTCTGGCTTACGGGGTAAACGGATGCCTGATAGAGACCGGCAGGACCGCCTGTTGCCAGGATGATGTTTGTTGAATTAAAGAGAAGCAGCGGTTGCTGGTAATTCGCCGCGTTTAGCCGGATGCCCACTGCACCGGAGACCCGCTTTTGCCTGCCGGCTCCTCTTGTCAGCAGATGGATGATTCTTACCTTGTCGAGAACCGGAATGCCGTATTCCTTGACCCTCCTGGCCAGCGATCTGAACATCCACTGGGAGGTGAGCGGTCCTGCTGAAGTTGCCCTTCCCTTTGGATCATGATCAGTAAGGTATCCCGGATATGATCCGTATTCATCGTGAGGAAAAGGTACCCCCATTTCAACGAGGCGATAGAAAGCCTGTACCGAATGTTGGGCTTCACAGAGAGCAATGTCTCCATGCATCGAACCGCCCCTGAACAGATCTTCTGCCATTTCAAGCGCACTGTCGGGCTTCATCGGGTCAAGCGAAAGCTTGTAATAGGTCTGCTTGTCTGATCCGGCATTGTTGGAGGTTCCCCCTCCCCAATTTTCAGTCACGATCAACAGATCCCTGATTCCCTTTTCCCAAAGGCACAATGCTGCATTCAACGCTGCGGCTCCGGATCCTATCACGAGGGTTTGAACGGAGTTCACTTCGACATTCGTGCGACCGGATTTCATGTTTGGTTCATGTCCGCCATATTCGGGATCTCTGACCGCGCAACCCGTTTGAACTCCCTGTCGCATAAACTCGGTGCATCTCGAACAGGTCACACAGCATCTGGCCGGATGAAGCTTGCCGGTTCTCATAAGATCCCTCGGGGCATCGGGGTATGCGAAAGAACTGCGGCCCAGTCCGATCAGAGTGGCTTTCCCCTCAGCAATAACTCCGGCACCTACCATTGGGAAAAACTGCCGGAGCCATGAATATCCACTGCCTACAACGACCAGGTCAGGATTGGCATTTTGCAGCTCCTCGGTTATCCGTATCAGACGTACAACTCCCTCCAGGGGATGTTCGTTCGGAGCCGGACCATTGAAAATCGCCCGGTCAAACGGACGGTTCACCTCCGGATTTCGATAGGGAATGCCCGCTGTTATATTCCAAAGGCGACAACGATCCCTCAACCTGGATATCACTTCGAGGGTCTCTGAAAGATTAATGTTCATGGATCCGTCATGGCTCATCCCAAATCCATAGGGGTAGGGCAGAAGATCGGTTGCAGACAACCGGCAGGATTTTAGAATGGGGGAGGGATGATCCATGAGTGAGGTCAACAGGCGCAAGCGGTTATCAAGGGTTCCGCCATATCTGCTGTCGGTTCTTGTATATCCCGCCAACAGCTCATGAAGCAGATATCCGTGAGAAACTTTTATGTCAACCGCATCAAAACCAGCCTGATAAGCCAGATCAATGCCTCTTTCAAAGATTCCTCCAATATGATCGATTTCAGAATCTGAATAGAAAAGGGGGGGCTGATCAGTAGATTCAAGGAAGGGATTTCTAAAGAATGCCCGGTTCAGGGATTTGCCTTCAGGTTTGCTGAACCTCCCGGAGTGAGTAAGCTGCAGCACCATGAAGGGTTCATGCGCTTCTCCAAACGACCTTCGGGCAGCCTGACGGGTTTCGGAGAGCAGTCGCGAAAATTCGCCGGCAGTTTCTTTTGTCAGCACCAGTTGGCGAGGATTCGACCGCCCCTCCTTCATGATGCTGGTTGCCTCAAACCAGATCATGCCGCTGCCACCTTCGGCATAGCGTCGGTAGCGTCTGAAGGCCTGTTCCGAAGGCGCTCCTTCAGGGGTTCCGTCAAAGCCCTCCATGGGTTGAACCACCAGGCGGTTGGGCAGGTTTGTCTCGCTGAATCTGAATGGCTGAAGCAAAACCCCGGGATCATCGCTCCAGGGTAGGGTAAGTCCGAGCTCCCGGGCCTTTGCCTTCAGGTCGTCAGCGGTTTTAAACCTGAATCTTTCATGCGGCATAACTGGATAATTGTTTATTTTCCTTTGATATCGGCCTCCATCTCCCTCAGTTTCGCCATCCCATTTCTGAGTCTCTCTTCCCAAACCAGCGGCCAATCACTTCTACTAAGGATGGAAAGTTTCTTCTCCGCCATTTTCCTTTTGGTGATTTCTGCCAACTCATTCAGGGATCGTTCTTCTTTTTCATTCAGGTCGGGGAACTCCCTCCTGAACCATGGGTCTCCAATGGGTATGTCGAAATCTCCTCCATGATCCTCGATGTTGAGATTCACCTCCCAGGGAAGTTCTATTAGACGGCGAAGAATTGATTTCATGTCCACCACTCCCTCCCCGACGGGTGCTGTAAACGATCTGAATCCCCTTTCCGTTTTGATGAGACCTCCATCTTTGATATGGGTCGAAACCACCCAGGGCAGGATTCTTTCTGTAGCCATCACCGGATCCTCTAGCATGGTTAAAAGATTCATGGTGTCAAGACACACGCCAAGCCAGTCGCCGGGTTTCGCATCACATTGCTCAAAAAGCCTCAACAATTCGAAGGTGGTGAATTCGAAGTGGGTTTCAATGGCCAGAATGACGCCGTAATCCCTGAAAAGGTCTCTCTGTTTCAACAGTGCTTTTGCCATATCCTCAATCAGGTATTCGGTCTTCCTGCTTTCAGGGTTCCAACGCATCAGGCCTCCTGAGCATGACCTTATAATGTTGGTTCCCAGGTGTGTTGCCTCAATGGCACATCGACGGTTGTTCTCCATGAGATCCTTTTCAACCCAGCGTTGCAGGTCCCATGGAATGTGCTGGGCGCCGCCCCATTCAAGGTACATACCGGCCTCTGTTGCGGTTTCCCGGATTCTGCGCAGGTATTCAGGGGTGCATAATTGCCGGTGTGAGTCGCCAAGTCCTGAAAACGCAACACCATCTGCCCCGTTAAGCCGTGCCCAGGCAAGGGTCTGCAGCGGATCGGGATCTATGGGGTAAAGGCTGTAATGGTCAATGCCAATTCTCATATTCTCGACAATCAGTGAAGCGCCTGGCCGGCCTTTCTTTCCATGTAATCATGATCAATGCGGGGCTCATCCTGCAGGTGCCTTTCCATTAGCAGGATCCTCATATCCAAAAGATTGCTGAGGTTTGTCCCATGAACCAGGGGTGTTTCTCCCTGGTCGGTCAGCGCCATGAAATCAACACCTGAAGCCAGCAAATCCTTGATCTCAATGGTGTTGGCAATCTCAGCAAGGATCATCGACTGTAGTCTGAGCCTGAACTCATTTCGGTCATCCGGCTGCTCAGAACGCATGTATCCATAAACACATTCAACCCACAGGGCTATGTTCATCTGGGTGGTCATCCAGCAGCGCAGAGCCCTGATCCTGATCCACTGATCATGATAAAAGGGGTGCAGCATATGAACGGATCTAAGGATCTCAACCGCCTCGTCGAGCGGTGGAATGACCTGATCAGCCATTCGCATGGCATCCTCACGACTGCGCTCTGGAGTGGTCAGGGTAAAAAGAACATCCCGGCTCAGGTCAACATTGTTGGGATTGTGCGGCACCGTGCACATGAACTTCTCATAATAGTCTCGGTCAGCCTGGGGAATATTTTCAATATCTGGAACCAATGGTCTGACCCAGAGGCGATACCAGGTAAATCCTATGGTTGAATAAAGGGATGACAGGTTCGGAAAGCCCAGTATTCCATCCTCAACAAGGTCCCAGGCCCTGACAGCGGGACCCGGATCGGTTTCTTTAAGGATATTACGGAGATAAATCTGAATCAACTCATCAACCTGTTGATCACGGTCAAACTGAAATCCTGCCACCACCTCGTGGTTTATGTCATAGGGCACTCTTTCAGGTGGAAAGGATCCTCCCAAATGCGAAAGCTGCCCAACCCCGTTACGGTGGAGGGTCTCAAGCCGCTTACGGGTTAACTTTGGATAAGGAATCCCGGTCAGCGGGGCGAACATCACATTTGGACCGCATGAGAAGTAATATGAAACTCCCGATCCCCGCTTCTCAATGGGATCGAAAGAAGTTTTTTCTTCGGGATAAAAGTCCTGCTGGTATAACGATCCGGCATTCAGGTCTTTGCGGTCGGGATACCTTGGGTGGCTATAGGGCATTTCCCAGCCTCGCTGTATAAGAGATGCAGATTCAATTTCGATTCCCTCCTCCAGTCCTTCGATGATGATGTCATGCTCCCCGTAAAATGATTCCATGCGGGTTATGATCCTGAATTCGGGATTAATCTTTCGGGCGGCATCCCGGAGGGTTCTGAAAAAACGGAGCACATTTTCACCCGCCAGTTTAGCAATCTCTTCGTGGTTCTTCCACTCCCGTACCAGGTAAGGACCACCGTTTCTTCCGACATAAAGCGACTGGGTATGTTCAAATCCGGCACCGCTGTCGTTGGTCCAGATGGTGAGATAACCCAGGTCAGGAACCTCCTCCAAAAGCCGTGTTAACATCTGGGCGTAATGTTCGAGCACCCTGGGATGGGTGGTAGTCATGGTGTACCTGGGCCTGAAACTCCTGAAGGGGTGGTCGACCCTGGCGCCCCTGAGCATGGGGTAGCGCTGAAAGAACTCCTCAGGAACCGCCCTGGGTTCAAAGCATAGAAGTCCGGGAACCATGCCATACTTACGGGCCATGGCAGCGTTGCTTTTGAGGTATTCAAGATTGGCTGCCAGATAGTAGTAAGGATAGAGCCCCCTGTTGAGGTCGCTGTGAACGAACTGGTCGAGAGCAGGACAGTAAGTATAGAACATCGGATAAACCTCTCCGTGTGAACCCTGTTCCAGTCCCATCGGATAGGCCAGTCCGTTTACCTCGGCGTGGGTAAACCCCTGTTTCGCAAGTCTGGCAAGGTAATCGTCGCGGTCAAACCCCACAGTGATTCTTCCCTCCTGGGTGAGAAAATAGTCGTAGGTTGACCGGTGCTCCCTGAAGGAGGGTTCAAGGATTACACCTTCAGCAAACGCCTCTGCAGGGTCGTCAAGCCGATGGGCGAGCAGGTGATGGATGGCCTGAAAGATATACCTGGGATGTGAACCGATGATGATTCCGTTGCCCCCCTCACTGATCCTCACGTAAGTGTATGATTCAGGCAGCTTTTCTGGCAGGATCACTTCCTTGGGAAGGACCAGCTGCGGTTCATGAATTGTGATCAGGACTCCGTCAGAAGGTGTTTTTTCTCCGGTAAAATACTCCAGCTCAGCATTTCGGGTATGACAGAAGATCTGCTCAAATACCGAGAAAAGAACCGGGTGGGATCCTTTCCGCAGCCGGTAACGGATGTTTTGGTTAAGAACCGATCCTAAACTCTTCATGATGGATCAAAGAATTTCACGGAGGGCATCCAGAAGCTGGTCGACCTCTCCGTTATGGTTATAAAGATGAAACGAAACGCGGATGCCGTCGAGTCCCCCCTCATTGACCACCCTGACCCTGATGCGTTTGTTATTCAGGGCGGTGGAGATTTCATTGGCGCTTTTGCCCTCCGCAGAAAATGAGATTATGCTTGAGCGCCAGGCCTCCTCTTCGGGAGAAAGGATTTTTACCCTGGGGATTTCGGCAAGGCCCTTAACGAGGGTCTCTGCCAGATTGCGGTTGTGACTGTGGATGCGATCGATACCAATGCTCTGCACAAAACGGGCTGCCTTGCCCAAACCCCTGAACAGGGCCTCATTCTGGGTTCCGAACTCATACTTTTGGGCGCTATCCTGGAATTTCAGGGATCCGGTTCTGATGTCGTGGGCCTGGTCGGAGTAGGCTCCAACGGTGGTGGGTCTCAGAACGGGAAGCTTGTCAGCAGCAACATAGAGGATTCCTGTTCTTTTAGGACCAAGGATCCACTTATGTCCGCTGCAGGTATAAAAATCGACCCCCAGATCCTGCAGGTCGAACGGAAGGGCTGCGGCTGACTGGGCTCCGTCGACGGCCAGCAGGATGTTGTGCCTCTTTGCCAGAAGGCCAATATCCTTCAGGGGAAAGATCTGTCCTGTTGAACAGGTGATGTGAGATATAAAGATGAGTCTGGTACGGGGGCTTATGAGCTCTTCAATACGCCGGGTATTTCCGGTGGCGAGGATAGTATCCGGTTCAAAGAATTTAACCTTAACACCGTTGTGATTTGCCTGGTTCAGAAGCGGAATGTTGAGGGCGGGGTGTTCATGGCTCGAACTGATAACCTCATCACCGGGTTTGAGGTCAAGTCCGTTGAGGATGATGTTGATGCCTTCGGTGGCGCAGCTTATGAGGGCGATCTGATCGGGGGTGCAGGAGGGTCCGAACAGGGGGGCGCAGTCGGCGCGGATCTGGTTCCATTCGCCGGCATCATGACCGGGACTGGGGTGTTTTTCGGTTTCGAGCCAGATCTTGTTGACGTGGTTCATCACCAGGGAAGGCACAGGGCCAATGCCGCCAGTGTTGAGGTAAGTGAGATCGTTGGCAAAAAGGAAGTGTTGCCGGAGCTGGCTCCATGGATCGGGATCGGCCGGATCGGGCCATCCCGGTTGCAAGGGCTGCATGGATCCGGCTTTGGCCACTATGGGCGTTCCTGCCAGCATGGCACCTGACATCAGGCCAAGGTTCTTCAGAAACTTATCTCTTTTCATCGGACTAATATTACCTGCAGGTTGGATTTTTCCCTCACGCTCATTTTAAAGTTTACATATCTGCTGCCTTCCACCTGGTCGATGAGGAAAGCGGCTGATCTGCCATCAACACGAACCGAAGTGACGTCGGAGCGGTCAGGCAGCAACAGGTGCACCAGGATCTCCGAGTGGGGTGTTCTGATCTCCATTTCAATCTGGTCGGCCACCAGATGATAATGATACTCAAACCAGGCTCCTGAAGCTGGATAGACCAGGCAAAGGTTCACTTCAGAAATGGCCGCAGCCGGCCACCGGGGTGCAAGTTTTACCTTCCTGAACTCTTTCGCCAGGTCGCTGACACCGGCAAGGCCTTCGGTGAGGGCATATAGCATGGCCGAGGATCCCCAGCCATCGGTGGGAAGGGCATCAGGACTGGTGCTTGTTTCGCGGGTTGAGGGGGTTCCATCCGGAAAATACCATAGAAAGCTCTCTCCGCTGGCCGAAACCAGGTTTTGATAGCGGAGCAGAATATCTGTGCCATATTGTTCAAATCCATGCTCGAATGCCGCCCGGGCCAATTCTCCACCGGCTAGCGGAAAAATGCCTCCATTGATGTAAGCTCCGGCGATCAACTTGGGATCACCGAAAATCCCGTCAGGAAATGGGGGGTCAATGGAGAACCACTCTGCGAATGCACGGGTTTTCTCTTTTCTTTCAAGGTACTCGCGGATGATAGAAACGGCTTGTGCATGATCTCCCAACCCCCGGTTGATGTTCATGGGATTGCTCATGCTTAGCTGAATGGATTCATCCACTCCTTTTACGACCAGGGGAGTGATCTTCTCGAAGTGTTTGTAAAATTTGCCGTTCCAGCACAGATCGTTGGCTCTTTCGCGCAGCAGCCTGGCCTTCATCCTGTATTCGCTTGCCAGGTCTCCTTTATTTAGGTGGTCGAGCATATTGGCAAGTAAAACCAGTGCCTCATAAAAGCCGCTGTTGTCACCGTGAAACAGGCCCCAGAAGGTCTTGTCGTCAATCTGAAACTGTAGCCACGGGTGCTCCCCGGCGGTATAGGCAAAATCCCAGGTGTCAATGGTAAAGGGCCGCTTAATGAGTCCTGTTTTTGGGTCGAAGCGGTCGGGATGGGTGAAGGCATAATTCAGGGCCCGTTTCATCGGTTCCAGCATCGATATAAGCCACCCGTCGTTACCTGAAGCCTGCCAGGCCAGATAGACAGCCTTGACAAACCGGTATTCGACATCGGCTTCTACCGGAACCCTGACATACTGGGTCCAGTTCTCGCGCTGGCAGCTTTCATTGGATGCATGGGTGGTGAAGAAGTCAAAAATCCTTCCATTGGCGGCCTGGGTTTCAGCAAAGTGGGTGACCGCTGAGGTGATATCCTTTTCAAAGTAGCGACCGGTCCTTAACATGTCGGAGTGATCGCGCAGCCAGAGTGCCTGGGAATCCGGAGACCGGTACCCCCTGATCTGATCTCCATCGATCCGTGTCTCAAGGATATCCGCCCGCAGGAAGCTCCTGACCAGGGGAAGAAGCTCGTTGATCCGTTGGTTTCCGGTCAGGAGGTTGCTTTCTTTCATTTGGTTAGCATAAGTATTATCAGCGAATGGTCACTGCCAGCCAAAGGAGGAAGATGACCACTCCCACCATCAGCCAGCTAAACCCAAACCCGATGTAATCGATGCGTGACCATTTGCGGAATTCCCACTGGGTGTCAGGGAACATCTTCTGTGGCTCGAATTGTTGCGGGTCGGCGTAGGAGGCAGCCAGGGCCCGTTCTTCACCTTCGGGTGTCGACTGCACCGGCGTGTGCATCCTGGCAAAGAAACGGTCAAGTTTATCTTTTTCAACCGGCCGGGTTAATAGAGAAATGATAAACAGCAACAAGAAAGGGAAGAGGGCGTCAAACAAAAAACGGGTGGTTACCAGCTGGGCTTTTGAGAATGAAGAGAAATCAATGCCAAACCAGCTCAAAACCCAGATCTCTGCATGAAAACGGCCCGTGCCTGTTCGCGGGGATGCTGCATCTTCAGAATCGATCCGAACCACCTGGTCAAAGAAGATTCCAACCGGGACTATGGTGTGATCCCGGATCACCGGATCGCCTACCGCTGATGCCAGTCCTGATTCAACATCAGCAGTGAGCGCGCGGGTTTCCATGGTTATGTTCCGGGGTAGGGTTTCCCTGGTGAAAGCTTCATGGGTTCGAATGGATTCGACATTTGGAAACCAGTTAGGAATAATGGCGTAGATCATAAGACAGGCCACCACCTGGATGGTGACAGCGGTTCTGGTCAGCCTGCGCCAGTAAAATCCCAACCATATGGCGGCTCCGAAGATGGCTGGCAGAGAAATGATGTATTTAAAAAGCTCAAGCAGGTTGTCGACGACGAGTGCGACTCCAATTCCTCCAAGCAGGGTAAATCCGATCACCACCCGACCAACATTGAGATAATGGTTTTCACTCTTGTCAGGGAACAGGGGTTTGTACAAATTTCTGATAAACAATGCGGCATAGGATACCGAGCTCGCATCCAGGGTTGACATGTTTGCAGCCAGGATTCCGATGAGCATCAAACCAATTGCCCCGGGCACCAACAGGTCTTTTGACATATATCCCCATATCAGGTCGGGGTCGTGAAGTTGTCCTGAATAAATGGCGATGGCAAGCAATCCTGCCAGCGCCCAAAAGATCATCAGAATCCTTTTGGTGAACATTCCCCCGATCATTCCGATTCTGGCTGCGGCTTCGTTGGTTGCGGATCCCGCCGTCTGCATACCGGTTGAAACGGCAATAATTGATACCAGGTTTGCCAGGGCCATGGCCGCAATGGTATACCAGGCATATTCGCTCATGGTTGCCGAACCGAACAGTTCAAACTTGAAGTCGGGTACCGTTGCGTGCAGTCCTTCGAAACCTCCGATCTTGGCGAGACCAACTGGTATAAGAATCACTGAAAAAATGATGATAAGAATGCCTTGGATGGCATCCGTAATGGCGGCAGCCCTGAATCCCCCCATCATGGTGTACAGTCCTACGATGATGGCATAAAAGAGATAGAACCAGATCTGATTGACATAAGAGAAGAACGAATAGAGTTCTCCCTTTTTGTTTTTATCGTTGAGAACCTCAAGCCGGTCCTGACTGGCGGCATCAAGATCCTCGTAACCGACCGACTGAAGCTCCCGGTACTCCATGAATTCCGCGATGCTTTGCTGTTGTGACTCCGTACACAGTTCAATCGGCTTCGGTGTCATGGCCATCATGGTTTTGGCAGCCACCATGTAACCAACCCCTCCCCCCAATAGGGCCATCATGAGAAAAAAGAGAGCATAGGCGGCACCCAGTCCTTTGCTGTCAAAACGTTCGGTGAAATAGTCGCCGATGGTTGTGAGCCGCACCCGGCGAAAGAGAAAGGTGGAGAACCAGTAGAAAGGAGTAAGGAAAAGTACCAGAAATTGGATCCACATACCACCGATACCCTGACGGTAAACCTCGCGTGACACCGCCACAGCCTGGTCGGCATTGGTAGAACAGCCGAAATTGAGAAAAAACTGGTAGAACTTTCCCAGCTTCCGTCCGGCTAAAAAGAAGTCATCGGTGGTTTTGTTTCTTTTAGATGCCCGGTGTCCCACCCACAGGATGAACACGATAAATATTACAATGATTAGGAAGTCAAGAAGATGGAGTCCGAATATCGCCATCAGTGGTTGTGTTTGGGATATGAATCAGTTTAAGTGGACTAAATGTAGCTGTTTACGGGGGATTGAACAAGTGGAACTTCTTAACTTTAGGGCTGTATTAAAAACGATTTGCCATGCCGACACTTAACGGAATATTTCCGCCGATCCCGACCTCTTTCAGGGAAAATGGCGAACTGGCTGCAGCTGAAATGCAGGATAACCTCAGTAAGCTTGCCGAATATGACCTGGCGGGATTCTTGGTTCTGGGATCCAATGGAGAAATGATCCACCTGAGCGATGCCGAAAAAAGGGAGGTTTATCGCATCAGCAGGAGTGCGATACCATCTGGGAAACTGATGATTGCCGGAACCGGTGGCCAGTCGACCCGGCAAACCCTTGAGCTTTCACTGGCGGCAGCTGATGAAGGTGCCGATGCGGTGCTGATCCTGCATCCTTACTATTACAAAGGACAGATGAATCAGGGGGCTCTCGTTGAACACTACCATACGGTCGCTGACCGATGCGGGGTTCCGGTCATCATTTACAACATGCCTGCCAACACCGGGATGGATCTTGAATCATCGCAGATTCTTGCCATAGCTGAGCATCCCAACATCATCGGGGTCAAGGATTCAGGCGGTAACCTCACCAAGATGGGAGCAATCCTGTCGGCAGCCAAACCAGGATTTCAGGTACTGGCCGGATCGGCAGGGTTTTTACTGCCTGCACTATCCATTGGAGCTTGCGGTGGAATTCTTGCCCTGGCCAACATTGCACCGCAAGCCTGCATAGATCTATACAGGGCTTTCATGTCAGGAGACCTGGGAAAGGCACGCCAAATACAGCTTTCAATCATTGCACTGAATACCGCAGTAACCAGGGGATGGGGAGTTCCCGCCCTCAAGACAGCCATGGACCACATCGGACTATACGGCGGTCCCGGCCGCAAACCCCTCCAGTCGCTGCCAGAAGAGCAGCGGACAAAACTCATTGAACTCCTCAACCCCTCCTCACCCCCTAGCCCCCTCTCCCAGGGGAGAGGGGGAACCAGGAACAAGAAAGAAGAGACAGAAAGTAGAAAATAAGCAACCAGTAACCAGTAACCAGAATGAAATCGCGCAAACTCCTGATGATTCCCGGTCCTATTGAATTCGAACCTGCGGTATTACGGGCCTTGGGGGCTCCTACCACCAGCCATGTGGCGCCTGATTTTATTGAAACCTTTGGCCGTTGCCTGGATATGATGCGCGAAGTGTGGATGGCTCCCGGAGGACAACCTTTCATCGTAGCGGGGTCGGGTACCCTGGCAATGGACCTGGCCGGTTCGAATCTGGTTGAGCCGGGCGACCGGGCTCTGGTGATTTCAACAGGGTATTTCGGTGAACGGTATGCAGATCTTCTGAGTCGCTATGGAGCCAGTGTTACCATCCTGCGTGCTGAAACAGGGCAGACTGTACCGATAGAGAGAATTGAGTCAGAACTCAAATCGGAGTCTTTTAAGTTGATCACCTTTACCCATGTTGATACCTCAACAGCGGTAAGAGTAGATCCTATACCCATCGCAGAGCTGGGCAAAAAGTACGGGGTACTCACCCTTCTTGACGGGGTTTGTTCTGTTGCAGGCGAGGAGATCCGGCAGGAGGAGTGGGGGATCGATGTGGTTCTGACCGCTTCTCAGAAAGCTATAGGGGTGCCACCGGGACTGGCTCTTCTGGTTCTGTCATCAAAGGCAATGGATGTGTGGCGCAGGCGAAAAACAGCGGTTCAAAACTACTATGCCGACTTCACAAACTGGCTTCCCATCATGGAGGCATACCAAAACCGAAGACCCTCCTATTTTGCAACTCCGGCGGTGAACCTGGTGGCTGCTTTGGAGGTTAGTCTGTCGCAAATCCTGCAGGAGGGAATGGAAAGGAGATTTGAGCGACATCGGCAGATTGGGGCATTGGTCAGGGAGGGGCTGTTTGAAATGGGACTAACCCAGATCCCGGTATCCCGGGAAATATCTGCCAATACTCTTTCGGCACCCTTTTATCCGGACGAAATCAATGGAGCGGAATTTCTAAAGCAGGTTTTGGAAAGAGGAGTTATTCTGGCCGGTGGACTGCTGCCTGAAATGAAGGCTAAGTATTTCAGAATAGGCCACATGGGATCGGTTAACCGGCCGGATGTGGTTGCTACGCTGGATGCAATTAAAGAAACGATGCTAAACCTTCGAAATTAGCATTACCGGATTATTCCGATCTGCTCAGTTTTTCTTGCGGTAAGCAAGTTTCTGGTATTCTGAATATTTTTGGTTATAGTGCTCAACTTTGGCCGGATCCGGCAGGTAAGTCGATTCAAATCCTTGTCCCATTGCAGCCATGGCCTCTTCAACCCTTTTGTAAATCCCGGCCACCACAGCGGCAAACATGGCAGCGCCGTGGGCACACGACTGATCGGTGTCGGCCACCTGGATTTCCATGTTCATGACATCGGCCAGGACCTGCATAACGAGCGGCGATTTCTTAGCAACCCCCCCGATGGCGATGACCTCTTTGATGGGGACCCCCTCTTCCGCAAATCGCTCAGCTATGGCGCGACTTCCAAAGGCGGTGGCTTCAACCAGTGATTTGAACAGCATGGGAGCGGAGGTGCCCAGGTGCAGGTTGTCAATGGAGGCTTTTACAGCCTGATCGGCATCTGGGGTTCTTCGGCCGTTGAACCAGTCAGTGGCCAAAGGGATGCTGTCGTCATCCGGCAGTTTCATGGCGGCCTCGCTTAGAACAGGAATGATCTTGTCGTCGAGATCCTGTGTTAATGCTCCCATCTCGCGAAATGACCAGCCCAACAAGTTTTTAAACCATGCATATACATCCCCGAAAGCCGATTGACCAGCCTCCAGACCGATCATTCCCGGAACCACGGATCCGTCGACCTGTCCGCAGATTCCGCGCACCAGCCTGCCTTTCATGTCATCGTAAGGTGCCACCATGATATCGCAGGTTGAGGTTCCCATGACCCTGACCAGGGCGTACGGAGTAATTCCGCCTCCAACAGCTCCCATATGGCAGTCAAAGGCGCCGGCTCCCACCGCAACCCGGGAAGACAGTCCCAGTTTTTCGGCCCACTCTTCGTTAAGGTGACCAACCTTATGGTCGGCCGTAAAGGTGTTGATAAACAACCTTGAACGATATCCTGAGAGCACGGGATCCAGGGTTGATAAAAACTCTTCAGAGGGTAATCCTCCAAAATCCTCATGCCACATGGCCTTATGGCCGGCTGCGCATCTGCTGCGAACAACCTTTTCAGGCTCCACATTGCCGGTCAGGATTGCAGGCATCCAGTCACAATGCTCTATCCAGGAATGGGCCGCTTTTCTGACCTGTTCATCTTCACGCAGGATATGCAGAACTTTGGCCCAGACCCACTCAGAGGAATAGATTCCACCTTCAAAACGGGTATAATCGACGCTCCATTTACCTGCAAGATCATTGATTTCAGAAGCTTCGTGGATGGCAGTGTGATCTTTCCAAAGAACAAACATGGCATTTGGATTCTCCTCAAAACCCGGTGTTAAGGCCAGTGGAGTTCCCTGCCTGTCAACCAAAACCGGGGTGCTTCCGGTGGTGTCAAATGAGATGGCTTTCACCATCTCGCGCGTGCCGGCCGGGGCTTCTTTCAGCGCCATAAGGATCACTTCGGTCATCGACTCAAGATAATCCAGGGGATGTTGGCGGTACTGATTTCTGGCCGGTATGCAATATCGGCCTGCTCTCCATCTGGGGTACCAGGCCACGGCGGTCGACAACTCACTGCCATTAATGGCATCAACCACAACCGCCCGCACCGAGTCGGTTCCGAAATCAAGACCAATTACACTGGGATTCATGGGTTACCAGAAGTATACGTAAAACAATACAATTACTGCCAGAATGATCACTGAATTGGCTATGTCCCAGTTGTTATAGCTTGCTCTTGTTATGGCTCTTTGCTCTGGTGTGGATGAACGAAAGGTGAGTCCTACCAGCTGCTCCTCAGGAACCGGTTTGGTAAGGAGACTCACCACCACGATTACGCCAATGCTGATCAGGAAAATGTATACACAGT
>CAYGOU010000021.1:18814-19066 GCA_964351455.1 uncultured Porphyromonadaceae bacterium | reverse complement strand
GCTTCGACCATGCACATCCCTTCTGACAGGCAGGCTGTCAGGGTGGCTGTCACCTGGTCACCGCATCCTGTTTCGTCTTTCACCCCGGTATCCGGAACCTCAGGTACCGGAAGGTGAAGGTTCAATCCCGGTCCGAAGAGGTAGGCTCCGTTTGCACCATGGGTGATCAGCACGTAACCTGCGCCCCGGTCAAGTAAAACCCGGGCAGCTTCACCCGCGGATTTGAACCCGGTGACCCTGACTCCGGTCAGC
>CAYGOU010000021.1:0-18804 GCA_964351455.1 uncultured Porphyromonadaceae bacterium | reverse complement strand
ACCAACAGATGCTCCCACGGAAGGGCATCCATGACGTTCGCGGGGTCTTGCAGTCCTCCCGGATCCAGCACCACCTTCATGCGGAGTTCTGAAGCCAGGCGGATGGCGGCCACCACCGTTTCGACCGGGATTTCCATCGCCAGCATCATCATGCCCATGCTCCCTCCTGAAAGAATCCTGCTTCGCATCTTTTCGAGGTCGGCGGGACCGAACAGGGCGTTGGCACCGGGAAGGCAGTAGATCTGGTTCCGGCCGTCGCGGTCGACCGGGATCAGGGCTATGCCGGGAAACAATCCTCCGGCGGCCTCTGATTCGAGCACCTCTACCCCGCTGATGTCAACTCCGGATGCCTGCAGTGAATCCAGGGGCACCCTCCACAATCCGAAAGGGTCTCTCACGGTTTTTCCCACCATGGCCACCTTGCCTGCGCCCAGCCAGGTGGCGGCCATCTGGGCCATGTTGCGGGCCTTGCCGCCAGGACCAACGTGAAAATGGCCACCCAGCGTAAGCTGGCCGGGTGCAAGCAGCCTTTCAACGCCCATGGCGATCAGGTCGGTGTTCAGTCCTCCGGGCACCCAAATGCGGATATCCGTTTCCATGGCCTAAATATAAGGATTAGCGGGTTGGAATTTTGCTCAGGATTGCTTCAATTTAACCCTTCAAACCCATACCGGCATGAATCTGCACCCCATTGACCTGATCGTCATCTTCGGCTACCTGTTGCTGGTGGCCGTGATTGGTTTTCTCATCCGAAAAAAGGGCTCCGGCAATCTCGACGACTATTACCTGGCAGGGCGCAAAATGCCCTGGTTCGTGCTGGGTATCTCGGGGTGCTCAAGTTACATCGACATCACCGGCACCATGGCCATGGTGGGCGCCATGTTCTACCTCGGTTTGAAAACCGTGTGGATGACGCACATCTTCTGGGGCTGGTTCATGATGGCAGGGTATATGGCATTTCAGGCCAAATGGATCCGCCGTTCGGGGGTGATGAGCTTTGCCGAATGGAACGAAACCCGTTTCGGCCGCAACCGCGATGCCGAAGCGGCCAGGCTGGCCTCTGCCATCTTTTTGCTGGTGCTCATGATCTTCAACCTGATGTACATCGCCGTCGGAATCGGCAAGTTCGCTGAGGAGTTTCTGCCACTGAACCGCTGGCAGTCGGCCATGCTGGTCTTCGCTGTGGTGGGAGTGTATGTCACCCTGGCGGGCTTCTATGGCGTGGTGGTCACCGATATTATCCAGACCATTCTGATTGCAGCCGGAACCATCATCATTACGATCATGGTTTTTTCAAACGGTATTGGCACCGAAACGGTATCACAACACCCCGACGGATGGAGTTCGCTGGCCCTCACCTGGAAACTCTGGCCCGGATACCTTGAATCGACCCCCGAAGCATACCAGCATTTCAACCTCTTCGGTCCTGTTATGGTGATCGGCTTCACCTGGATGATCTTCAGGGTACTCGCCGGTCCGAATGTCTGGGATTTCCAGTTTTTCCTCTCAGCCCGCAGCGTCAGGGATGCAGCGATGGCCGGCGGCATGTGGACCCTCGGCTTCATCATGCGCTGGTTTCTGGCCATCGCCTTCCTGCTTCTGGGCATCTACTACCTCGGTTCTCAGGCCGCCTTCGACGGTGAAAAGATCATGCCCCTGGTGATCACCCATCTTCCGGTAGGTCTGTCAGGACTCTTCCTGGCCGTCTTGCTGGCGGCACTCATGTCGACCCTGGATGCCATGATCAACGTCACCAGCAACGTGGTGACCAACGACTTCCTGAAGAGGTACCTGTTCAAAAACCTCCCTGAAAAGAGGATCATCCGGATGGGCCAGTTCGCTTCGGTGGTGGTGCTGGTGCTGGGCTTCTCATTCAGTCTGGCCTTCAGGGATGTCATTTCAGCCTGGGAAACCATGCTCTTCGTGGTGGTCACCATGATCCTGGTGCCCGCAACCATGCGCTGGCACTGGTGGCGCTTCAGCGCCCGTGCCTTTGTCTGGAGCATGGCCTGCACCGCCCTCTTCATCATCCTCCAGAAACTGCTCTTCCCATCGCTTTCAGGAACCCTCTCGCTGGGCATCAACACGGTGGCAAGCCTGCTCATCAGCATCTCAACCGGGTTTATCATTCCACCTACCGACCGCGACATTCTGGTCAGCTTCTACGCACGGGTCAAACCCTTCGGATTCTGGGGACCGGTGAGGCGGGAAGCCGTGAGCCAGGGACTGATGAAGAAGAACGACCGCGAACCGATGTGGGACGGAATCAACGGTCTTATTGCCCCCATATTCCAGTTCATCCTCGCCCTGGTACCCTTTTATCTCTTTCTGAGAAGATGGCCCCAGTTCTGGATGGTGATGCTGCTGCTTGCAGGGGTCATGATCCTGCTCTATTTCACCTGGTATAAAAAATTACCTTCGCGGGATGAAAAATAGAATCCACCTCATCTGCAACGCTCACCTCGACCCGGTATGGCAGTGGCGATGGACGGAGGGATGCTCAGAGGCGATTGCCACCTTTCGCAATGCCGCTGAAATACTTGACGAATATCCCGAACTGATCTTCAACCACAACGAGGCGATCCTCTACCAATGGGTCGAAAAATATGACCCACAGCTTTTCACCAGGATCCGCCAGCTGGTATCCGACGGCAGATGGTTTATTTCAGGAGGCTGGTACCTGCAGCCCGATGTGAATCTGCCCCCATACGGTAACCTGGTGCGGCACATCCGGTTTGGCCGTGAATATTTCAAATCAAGGTTTGGGGTGGAGCCGGTGGTGGCCTATAATTTCGACTCCTTCGGACACCCTTCGACCCTACCGGCACTGTTGCGCGACCATGGATATAAATTTTATGTGCACCAGCGGCCAGAATCCGAACACCTCACCCTGCCCGACAGTCTTTACCTATGGAAAGGATTCGGGGGCATTTCAATCCCGGCATACCGGATCGAGATCGGATTGTACCACTCCGAAAGAAAAAACATCGTCAACCGCCTGCAGGAGGCCACCGACCTGGCGCTGAAGCTTGGGCGCGACGTGGCGCTGTTCTGGGGACTCGGCAACCACGGTGGGGGCGCAACGCGGATCGATCTCGACCGGATCAGGGAGTTTCAGTCGGCCGAATCACGGGTTGAAATCATACACAGCACCACCGACCGCTTTTACGAGGCCATTGAACCGCTGGTTCCCAACCTGCCCCTGTTTGAAGGATCCCTGCAGAGGGTCTTCGCCGGCTGTTACACCTCCCTCTCGCGCATCAAGCGCCGGGCCCTCGAAACCAGCTACGCCGCCGAACAGGCCGAATCCCTGCAACCAGTAACCAGCAACCTGCAACCTGCAACCTGCAACCCGCAACCTCTCACCTCCCTCTGGCACGACATCCTCTTCAACGACTTCCACGACATCCTGCCGGGCACCTGCACGGCCGAAGCTGAGCAGGATGCCCTCGACCTTTACGGAAGGGCCATGGAGAACATCCGCAGCCTGAACCTCGAATCGATCACCCGGATCAACCGGGAGTCGCAGCCGCTGAAGGGCCACATACCCCTCACCGTGTATCAGTCAGACCCCGACCTGGCCGATTTTCCGGTTGAATTCGAGTGCATGTCAGACTACCGTCCCTTCTGGGATGGAGACAGGCCGCTCATCCTCTCTGACCGGAATGGAAACACCATCACCAGCCAGGAGGAGGAGGCCGAAGCCCGGCTCCCCTTCTTCCGCTGGCGCCGTAAGGTGGTCTTCATGGCCAAAGGCTGGGGAGCGGGGGTGAAACATCTCATGCTTGAACCGTCGGTTCAGCTGCTAAACGACATTAAAACTATCACCCAATCCGAGGGTGAACAAGGGGGAGGGAACCCCCTGAGTCAAGTCTTGAGCATGAAATTTCTAGCGGTGCATGACCGGGCCGATTCATGGGGAACGGGAGCGGGATCGTGGAGGGAGGTGGCCGGAGTGTTCGGGGTAATAATCCCCGAACGGGTGATCGAATCAGGACCGGTGCGCACCATTTTCGAAACGGTTTATGATTATAACCGGAGCAGGATCATTCTGCACCGGATAAAATATGCGGATTGGCCTGTTCAGGAGTTCAGGGCGCGCATCCACTGGAACGAGGAGCAGCTAAGGCTGAAGTGGTGCATCGATACCGACATGCCTGAGGCTGAACTGTTCGCCGAAATACCGGGTGGATGGGAAACCTTTGGGGCCGACGGTCAGGAGCGGGTGCACGGAACCTGGATGGAGTTGGTTAAGGCAGGAGGGCAGGAGGGCAAAAAGAAAAAAGGGATTGGTCTGGTGCACAACGGGATGCATGGATTTGACTTCAGCGATGGCGAGATCCGGTTCTCAGTGTTACGGAGTGCCGCCTACTGCCACGAGCAGGGCTACAACCTCGACAACGGAAGAATGCACCGGTTCATGGATCAGGGTGTGCATGAGGTTCGTCTGGCAATCACAGAAACAGACCGTGAAGCAGGTACTCCTTCAGTTCGCCACCTTGCATCACTGGCCCGCTGGATCAACGCCCCCGCACTCGCCTGGCCCCATCTTCCGGTTGGAGCCTTCTGAATCGGAATATTTGCCTAATTTTGCAGTTCATCCGGCAAACCCATGTTCATCGAGCTTCAGTCGGTCACCAAGTATTACAACACTTTCAGGGCTGTTGATCAACTCTCAATGACCGTCAGCGAGGGTGACATCTACGGCTTTCTCGGTCCGAATGGCTCCGGAAAAAGCACCACCATCCGCATGATCCTCTCACTGATCAGGCCCACATCGGGTCAGATCCGGCTTTTCGGGCAGGATCTTGCCCATCACCGGGTGAACGCCCTCAGCCGCATAGGAGCGCTGATCGAAAAACCAGACTTTTACAAATACCTCTCGGCCCGGCAGAACCTCAAAATCCTGGGCCGGCTTTCAGGGGTTCAGCCCCTCGAAAAACGGGTCGATGAGGTGCTCGATAAGGTGGGATTGCTGAGCCGTGCCGACAGCAGGGTGAGAACCTACTCACAGGGCATGAAGCAACGGCTGGGGATCGCCCAGACCCTCCTGCACAAACCCGACCTGATCATTCTTGACGAGCCAACCAACGGACTGGATCCACAGGGACAAAAAGAGATACGCGACCTGATCCTGGAACTGAAAGCCAATGAAAAAATCACCATCCTGATATCAAGTCATATTCTTTTTGAAATGGAGCAGATTGCCAACCGGATGATCATCATCAACCGCGGCAGGATGCTGGTCGAAGGTCCTGTCAGGGAATTGCTTGAACAACGTGAGCAGCGGGTGAGCATGCAGGTGGATCAACCCGATGAAGCCAGAAAGGCCATCGGCGAATCGGGGTGGAAAAACAAACTGCTGCCCGGGGGTGATTCATTGAGATTTCTCATCACCCGCGAAGAGATTCCGGAACTGAGTTCCTTCCTGACCGGAAGAGGCTTCAGCATCTTTGCCATCGAACCGGTTCGCTCACTCGAAGATTTCTTTCTTCAAATTACCGAAAATGGGAACACTGGTCAGGATAGAGCTCTTTAAGATTTTCACCAAACCCCGCACCTACATCGGCTTTGCGGCGGTGACCATCATCGTGGTTGCCATGCAGATCGGCATCCGCATTGAGGGCGATGAGATGATGGGAATCATTCTCCAGAACATCAAGGACCGGTTCATCTTTGAAGGCAACATCATCAACCTCTACCTGGTCTCCTACCTCATCCTGAATACTCTTTGGATTCACGTGCCGATACTTGTGGCCCTCGTCACCGGCGACCTGCTGGCGGGAGAGGCGAACAGCGGCACCTTCAGGATCCTGCTCACCCGTCCCATCAGCCGCATTCAGCTGATCATAGCCAAATTCATCGCGGGCTGGATTTATTCGTTTCTTCTGGTGGTGCTTATGGCCGTGCTCAGCATCGGGGTAGGACTTCTGCTCTTCGGATCGGGAGACCTCCTGGTGGTGACCAACAAGGTAAACATCTTCGCAGCCGACGATCTTCTGTGGCGCTTCGGAAGTGCCTACGCTTACGGCATTCTGAGCATGACCACCGTTGCCGCCCTCTCATTCATGCTTTCAGCTTTCGGGGACAATTCGATAGGACCCATCGTCGGCACCATCGCACTGATCATCGGAATCACCATCATCAGCACGGTTGGGGCCTCACTCCTCGGACCGGTAAACAAGTACCTCTTCACCTCCTACCTTCCCTCATGGCAACTCTTTTTCCAGACTGAAGTTCCGGCCGGCAGCCTGGGTCACGCCATAAGGATCCAACTGATTTATATTGTGGCCTTCTTTGCCATCACCCTGTTTTACTTCCGAAGAAAAGATATCCTCAGCTGACATGAAAAGGTTTTCCATTTTCCTGCTCGCATGCCTGACCCTGCTCCTTGCAATTCCCGCACAGAAATCTGCTGCACAGGAATCGGCTGATCAGATACTGAAGGGAATGCTCGACCGCCTGGATGAAATCCGCAGTTTTGAGGCACAGGCCCTGGTAAAAATCGATGTCGAATTCATCAACATCAAAGACCGCAAGGTGAAGATCCGTTATGATCATCCGGATAAATTCACCTACGATGCGGAGGGTCTTGCACTGCTGCCGAAGAGTGGCATGCAGATGGAATACATGGGAATGATCCGCGATCAGTATACCGCCATCGACATCGGAGAAGAATTGATTGGAAACCGCAATTGCCGTATTATCAAGGTGATCCCTGAATCGATGGAAGCTGAGATCATCCTTGCCCAGTTCTGGATCGATGCTGAAAAGAAGCGGATCCTCAAAATGAAAACCTTTACCCGTAAATCAGGCTCATACCTCATCGATTTCCAATACAAAGATCCTGACTCACCCCTGGCCGACCGGATGGAGGTTTCGTTCGAAATCAACAACCTCATTTTCCCCACCAAGGCGATGAGCGATCTTATGACCGAAGGAATCCAAAAGGCCGATTCCGTGCCTAAGCAGGCAAAAGTGATTGTTGAATACTCCTCCCTCAAGGTCGAGAAGCGGTAGAAAGCCTCCCCAACCCTTTCCACTCCAATTGTATTAAATGCTCTTTGGCATCTTATTGCTGAAAAAGCTTTTGCATTTTTGGAAAAAACTAACCTCTATGAAACGTTCCAGATGCAGCCTGGTGCTTGCAACCCTCGCCACCTTTATTCTTTCTGCAAATGCCCAGCAGACTGGCTACCCCCAACAGCTCTTTTCGCGGGCCGAGAAAAGCCTCTATCTTGAAACCACTTCAAGCAGCGAAGTTGAAGAATTCATCTCGGTTCTAGCAAAAACGAGCAACCTGGTAACGGTTGAAACCTTCGGCAAGAGTCTGGAGGGCAAACCCCTGATCCTGGTCATCATGGCCAAACCTCGGATCAGTACCCCCCAGGAAGCCATCGCCAGCGGAAAACCGGTAATCTATATCCAGGGAAACATCCATGCCGGAGAGGTCGAAGGCAAGGAGGCCTCGATGCAGATCATGCGTGAGATTGCATTCGGACCGAAACAGCATCTGCTCGATAACCAGATTCTGCTCTTTTGTCCGAATTACAATCCCGACGGAAACGATAAACTCGGAGAAAACCGTCCCTCCCAGGACGGCAGTCCGAAACTCACCGGGGTGCGCCAGTCGGGCGAAGGCTTCGACCTCAACCGCGAAGGGATGAAACTCGAGGCACTGGAATCCAAAGCCCTGGTTAACAACGTCTTCAACCGGTGGGATCCGATCCTGTTCGTGGATCTGCACACCGATAATGGCTCATGGCATGGCTATGCCGTCAATGTGGCCCCCTCATTTACCTCCATTGGCAGTCCTCAACTATTGCAGTACACAAAAGATATGATCACCTCAACCGCAGACCGGATTCTTGAACGGTCGGGCATGCCGGTCTGGTGGCACGGTTACATGCGGATGGGCAACAACAGCCCGGCCATTTTCACGGCTTATGACCATCATCCCCGTTACATCACCAACTACTTCGGACTTCGCAACCGCATGGGCATCCTGAGCGAAACCTTTGCCCACCAGCATTTTGAAAAAAGAATCTGGTCAAATTACCTCCTCATTCATAATCTCCTTGAGTATACCAATGGCCACGCTGCTGAAATGTCGGCACTGGTAGAAGAGGCCGATCGGATCAGCCGTGAATTGATTTCCGGCCAGTCGGCGAATCCTGAGATGGGGATCAGGTACGAACTGACCAAAGAGGCCGATACGGTGAAAATTCTTGTGCGCGAAACCGTACCCTATACCGATGAACGGGGCCGGCGAAGGGTCAGGGGAACAGGACAAACCTACTGGAAGGATTCGGTACTCCATTACAACGCATTTGTACCGACCCGCATGACCCGTGTGCCCAGGGGGTACTTTATTCCGGCCAACTGCACCGGTGCCGTCGAAAAACTCCGTGAGCACGGCATCGTGCTTACGCCGGTCAACAAGCGCATCCGGACGGAAGCCGACCGTTTCGTCATCACTGAAGTCCGCCAGAGTGAACGCGAAGCTTACGGCGGCCATAAAACGGTGATGCTGGAGGGCAGCTTCAGCATGTCAAAGCAAAACATCGGTGCCGGCTCCTGGTATGTCGACCTTCTTCAACCGCTCGCCTGGGTCGCGTTCTACCTCCTGGAGCCTGAATCAGACGATGGACTTGCACACTGGAACTATCTCGACGAACAGATCCTGGGCAAGGACTACAGCACGGGTAAGGTATTCTATCCCATCCTGAAAGTTTATTCCGAACCCCAACTCGATTAAAGGAGCAGTCCCGCGACCACAAAAAGGACAATCGCTACGGAGGCCGAGATCAGAGCGTAAGGCAGCTGGGTCTCGACATGTCTCACCACATCGATCTTGGCTGACACTCCGGTGATCACCGAAGTATCAGAAAAAGGAGAGGTGTTGTCACCGAAAACCCCACCCGAGATACAGGCTGCGAACATAAGCGGAACCGGAATCTCCATGGCAAGGGCAACAGGAATGGCAAGGGGTACCATGATGCTGAAGGTTCCGTACGAGGTTCCGGTTGAAAAGGAGATGAGACAACTCACCAGAAAAAAGAGTGCCGGCATCAGAAAGACCGGAACGTTCCCCTCGGCTAGTCCTGCAATGTACTGCCCGGTTCCGAGCTGTTTGCGTAGCGCCCCGAGGGTGAGCGCCAGTGCCAGCAGGATTCCCACCTCCACGAACTCGCCCAAACCGGCGTAAAGGGTCTTCTGAATGGGAGGCCGATCACGCCGTGGAATAAACAGCACCATGACCACCAGCACAAGAATGGCAATGATCACTGCATAGAAAACCGAAGCGGTGCCATCGCCCCTCACCAGCGAACCTTTACCCGTCACAACAAGAGAAATCAGCATCGTCGCCACCATCACAACAACCGGTATCAGCACATAGAGAGCCGAAAAATGGCCATTTCTGTTCATATGGCCCTCCTGCCCTTCTGCCTTCTTGCCCTCTTGCCCTCCTGCCTTCCTGCCCTCTTGCCCTTCTGCCCTCCTCATCGCCCCGAAGTTCCAACCAAAAACCATGGTCAGCACCACCATGATAAGACTGATGATGCAGTAAAAGTTCAGGGGCATCGCCTGAAGCACCACCTCAAAAGGCCTTTCAACACCTTGTCCGGATAGCAGGGTCATGTAAAAGGCACCCCAGCTGTTGATGACGATGAGGGCAATGAAATTGATGCTGATTGAATGAAGAAAATAGGCCATCTTTTCACGCGAAATGCCCAGCCGGTCGTACAGCGGTCCTACTGTGGTTCCGTTGACCATGATGTTGCTGTAGTTCTCGAGCAGCATGAAGAGCCCGATCAGCCAGGTGAGTCCGTATACATGTCCCCGGGTCTTCAGCTTCAGCCGCTCAAGCGAACGGATCATCCCATCAAAGCCGCCGGCCCTCTCCATCAGCTTGATCAGTCCCCCAACAAACACCCCAAAAAGGATGAGCTGCAGGTTGCTGCGTTCACCCGACACCCGGATCACCTGGTCGAGGTATTCAAAGAAGAAGCCCCAGCGTGAGGTCGACAGGATCAGTACCCCCGTCAGGCCACCCGCCAGCAGCGCCGGAATGATACGCTTCTTCCAGAGCGCCAGCACAAGCGCCAGGAGAGGGGGAAGAACCGAGATGAGGCCGAGTGACATATACAGGTTGCAGGTTACAGGTTGCAGGTTACTTATTTTCTACTTTCTGTTTCTTCTTTCTTGTTCCTGGTTCCCCCTCTCCTCCCAGGAGAGGGGGCCAGGGGGTGAGGCCTGGTTACTGGTTACTTGGTTTTATTTAAAAAGAGAGATGGTGCCGCCGGTGTGCCAGAGTAGCAACTTGTCGGTTGGTTTGAATAATCCGGAACGGGCATCCTGGATCAGGGCCGCGGCCGCTTTTGCGGTATAATAATGATCCAGGAGGATGCCCTCCTGTTCGCCAAAGAGGCGCTCCGCCTCAAGGGATGCGGCTGTCGGTATGCCGTATCCCTGTCCTACATGCCGATCGTCAACCAGGATCTCATCGCCGGTCAGGGCCACTTCGATCCCCAGCCGGTCAAAAACCTCTTGGCTTATCCGGCTAATGGTTCCGGCAATCTCGTCGGCCGGATCATCGGCGCTGATTCCGTGAATGGCCGCCCGGATGCCGAAGATGCGCCGCCCCGCCAGCATTCCCGACTGGGTTCCTGCAGATGAGGTGGCATGATAGATGTGATCAAAAGTGATTCCCATCTCCTTCTCCTGCTGAGAAAGCTCTTCCATCGCCTTTACAAAACCCAGGGCACCGGTTTCATCCGAGGCCCCGAGCGGAACCACCATCGTCTTTCTGCCCCCAGCCTCCTCCTGCGCAGCGAGTGAAAGCATTTTTCCGGTGCGCTCATGCCTGGACTCCACAAAATGGATCTCAGCACCCACCTTGTATCCGATCAGCAGGTTACCAGAAGGCTTAAGGGGACGGGGACCATTGAGCACCAGGATCACCCTGAAACCGAAGCGTCTGGCCGCCTGTGCCGTGGTACGGGCATGGTTCGACTGCACCCCCCCGCATGTGATCAGGGTTTCAACCCCCTGCGCCTGCGCCTCCGCAAAAACATATTCGAGCTTGCGAAGCTTGTTTCCCCAAACCAGCGGACCAATATAATCGTCGTGCTTGACGTATAGGGCCGGCATGCCCGGCACCTGCTTCTCCAACTGAAGACACCGGTTCACCGGCGTCATCAGCGGGGCAATCGGAAGACGGGGTATTGCGTGAAAAGTTTCGGCGGCTAGCATGCTGGTTACTGGTTACTGGTTACTGGTTAGGGGGTGAGGAGTTCGATGCCGATGCCGGGTTTATTGTTCAAAGTTATCTTGCCATCAACTATTTTGACTCCGTCGAACAGGTCGTTGCTGATGAGCAGGTTTCCATCCAGGTCGGCCCAGTCGGCCTTGGGCGAGAGCTGTGCGGCCGCCGAAACCCCGCAGGATGTTTCGGTCATGCAGCCCAGCATCACCTTCATCCCGAGGGCATGCGCCAGAACCACCATCTGGTGGGCCTCGCGCATTCCGGTGCACTTCATCAGCTTGATGTTGATACCGTGATAGACTCCCCGCGCCGCCGCCACATCTGCCAGCCTCACCACCGCTTCATCCCCGATCACCGGAAGCGGCGAATGCTGGGTCAGCCAGGCGTTGTCATCCGGTCGGTCCTTAGGCATTGGCTGCTCAACAAAAACCACCCCGTTTTCACTCAGCCAGTGGATCTTCTCAAGTGCCTCAACCCGGTCGGTCCACCCCTGGTTCACATCCACACAAAGCGGCACCCGGGTCACCGAGCGGATGGTTTCAATCATCATGCGGTCGGTCTCACGTCCCATTTTCACTTTCAGGATTTTATAGGGTGCTGCCTCCAGGGTCTTCTCCCTCACCACCTCCTCGGTGTCGATGCCGATGGTAAAGGAGGTGTTGGGAGTCTGGTCGGGATTAAATCCCCAGATTTTGTACCAGGGCTGCTGCATCATCTTTCCGACCAGGTCGTGCAGCGCAATGTCAACCGCGGCCTTGGCAGCGGGATTTCCGGGAGCCAGGCGATCGACATAATCCAGGATCTCCTCCATTCTGAAGGGATCCCTGAATTGCGAAAGATCCACCTTTGAAAGGAAATCACCGGCCGTTTTGTGAGACTCACCCAGGTAGGGAGGCATCGAAGCCTCGCCATAGCCGGTGAAGTTCTCAAAACCGATTCGGGTGAGCATCACAGGAGTGGTGGTGCGGCTTGAGGTTGCCAGGGTAAAGGCATGCCGGAGCTGAAGCTCGTAAGGTTCAAACGAGAGCCGAAGTCCGGTTCCCTTTGTCAGTTGGCGAAATGAGGAGGAGCGCGAAAAGGCCCGGGGTGCCAGAGCCAGGGCGCCCGCGGCAGCAAGTCCCCTGCCGATGAAGGATCTTCTGTTCTGTCTCATGGCCGGTACCACAGATGAGTTACCATGCTCCAGGGACCCTGATCCGGGTCTGTCTCCTGAATCCTGCGGACATGCAGAAGGATCTCTTTCAGGTATTGGCTGTAGTCATCATCCTCCGCGTTGAGCGAATTGATCTTGACCCGTCCGGATGCATGAATGTATTTTCCCTCCCCCAGGTACAGAGCCACATGGCTGACCCGTTCGGGGCGCTCCTGGGTTGCCCTTCTGCCAAAAAAGAGCAGATCGCCGGGCAAAAGGGCGCCAAATCCCTCATCCAAAGCAATTTCAACACCATGTTTGACCTGCTGGTTGGCATCCCGCGACAGGATCACACCCTGCATCAGGAAAAGGCACTTCATGTAACCGCTGCAGTCAACACCCCGGGGTGAGGTTCCTCCCCAGAGGTAGGGTCTTCCCATGAACGATCGGGCCATGCTGAACATGGCCGGATAATCCGGAAAACCTTCGGTTGAGAACTCACTGAAAGGATGCAGGCTACGTGCGGGGAGTCTGCCCCGGCGTCCGTCGGGCAGAACAACGATGATATCCCCACCCTGCGTGCCGCTCTTTTGCAGGATGGCGCCCATGGCCAGGTCGCTGACAATGGCTCCGGGCTCACCGACCGAACCGAGCAGACCAAAATCCTCCGTGAAAATCAATCGTTCAGACTTGCGCCAGAGATCGATCTCTTCACCGGTGAACAGCTGAATGGCGGCCTCATCGATCCAGGCAATGTAGCGATCGGGGGTCTGGATGCGATACCAGCCATCCTGGTGCTGCAGAACCCTGACCGGAGTGCCCATCACCGCCTGGGTGGTCAGCTCCTGAGCGTGACCGGGACGGGTGCGGATGTTGCCTACGGCGACGTTTATCAGTCCCCAGGTTTGGTTGCCCAGGGCGGGATCGGGCAGTCTGATGACACTGTCGGTGATCCGGTGGCCAAGGCCCGCCGAATCAATCTTCTCAATCAGGCGCTGCATGAAGGCGGGTGAGGTTGTCACACCGCGCAAAACCTCAACGTCCTCAGCCTCGGGAACCTCACGGGTCACCTCTGCCAGCTCAATGCGGCGGTCGGGAGCGTACTGGGATGAGAGTTCGGTGATCCAGCCATCGACATCATCAAGGGGACCGGCCTTCTGGCCGCATCCGCTCAGAATCACCAGGATTGCGGCGGTGAAAATTTCAATACTCCTTTTCATAACCAATCTTCATTGAGTAGGTCCATTGATCAAAGTAAAGATTGCCACCCTTCCACTCCACTTCACCACGCTGAAAATCATATGGTTCGCTGCGATAAAACCTTTTCGAAGGGTGAAAGGGAGTCGAATAATCATCGTTGACAATCAACCGGTAGGCATCGATGCCGGTAATGTAAAATTCACGAACCAGGGGATCCTCAGCATCCATGAGTCCGAATGAAACATCCACAGGCACCCAGCCTGTTCCTTCATAATATACCTCGCACCAGTCGTGCAGGTTTTTATTGCCGGGATGGACATGCCATCCGCTCTGCCATTTCACCGGAATGCCCTTGTAGCGGCAGAGCGACATGAAGAGAAAGGTCTGCATGCCGCAGTCGCCGTGGCGATAGGTCAGCACATAATCCGGAATACAGTCGATGATCGAATACTCAAGGGCTGAGGCCCACGGAATGTTGTCGTTGATCCAGTAATAGAAGGCTCTGACCAGCAGATAGGGGTCGGTTTCGTCGCCTGCCAGGCTGTCGGCCAGCCGCTTCACCTTGTCTGAAAAGACCACCTGGGGCGGACGCTCCCGTGTGTGTTCGCGGTAGAGGTCGCTCTCGCGGTTGTAGGGATCGCGGCGCAAGGTACGCGGGTCAAACCACTGTGCTGCTGAGTAATATGAAAAGCTGCATGTAAAAAGAGAGGCTTCATTTGCCACAGCGGGCTTCTCAAGGTAGAGCGAGCGCTGCATGGTTTCCGGTGGAGCCAGAATGAAGGTGGTGTCATTTACCGTGTGAAGGGTGATTCCATCCTGGCGGGGAGCGGCCTCACGGGGAAATGGGAGCCAGCAGCGGAGGGCTTCACCGGGGGGTACCACGTTGGCCTTAACCTTCAAAACATAGTCAATGTCAAAGCGCTCCCTGAGAACCGGGGAGCCGTCGGTTGACGCCGCTATCACCCTGGCCGCATGATCCAGGTTGAACAAAGCTGATGCGGATGGAGTCGGAGGATGATGCCGTTGCCATATCTGCCGTGCACCGGGGTCAATGCGAAAGAGGTTGCGGGCGGCCAGGGAGAAATAGCGCTTTTCGCCGTCGATCCATTTCATTTCAAGGGCGCCGGTTGATTCCCAGTCCTGCATCTGGCTGTCGGTCAGCTCAGGGTAGTAAGCCGACAACCAGCTTCTGACCTCCTCTTCGGTTTTATCAAAATCGATCCGGATTCTGTCGAGTGTTGATTGTTCGACTTCGATCCAGAAGCGCTGTTCTGCACTGAGCCTGCTCATTGCTGAGGCCTCATCCAGCAGGCTGTCGGCCCTGCTGAAGGAACCGGCTTCAACCGCCTCTTCGATCTCCGGCTTCAGGTTCTCGAAACCATTGCCGGTGCAGGATATCAGAAAAAGGGGGAGCAAGAGGGACAGTAGCGACAGGTGACGGGTGATTGAGCGTTTCATTGGGTGTTTGATCTTCAGGTTTCTGTTCATGTCAATGGCCAACCCCGTTCACGGATAAACTGGCCGATCAGCTGCATGGCCTCTGCAGGCTGCTGGTAATGCTCGGTTCGTATGCCCTGACTCCCGGCAATCATTCCCGATAGCCTTCGTCCTTCTGAGGGGCGATAGAGGCAGAGGATCGGTTTGCCCCATTCAACCGCCCGGCCCAGTTCGTACCCCACGCCGAGACTCGGCTGCGTCACCTCGGCGATCACCGCATCGGCGCTCCGGAGCCACTCCAGGTCACGGTCGTGGATCAGACGGTCACCGGCATGTTTCTCGCCCATGGAGCCCAGTTCTCCGATGTGCTCAGTCAGCACATCGGCATGCAGCTTCATGAACGCGATCATCTCGCGGTAGATGGGGGCGTCCTGACGGCCGCCCGTAATGGATGCGCAAAAATAGATCTTAGGCCTGGCCATGGCTGAGCTTGTAGTTTTCAATCTTGCGCAGCACTGCCGCCTCGGCTCCATGATACATCTCCTGTATGAAGGGGTCGTTGAAGTCGTAAGTGCGCTCTGAGAAGGGCATCGACTCAATGCGGTCAAAAAGCATCCCGCGGGCCGCTTCAAGATCCTTGCCGTAAATGTGAAAAGAGTCGGCCTGCCAGTTGAGCCTGCCCAGCCTTACGGGGTGTCCGGTTTTGGCCGCCACCTTATCAGCAATCTCTTCGCGGGTGAATTGCACCAAACCGAACATGTTCATAAAATTGGCACCCCAGGCATCGTTGCTGCGAAAACGGATGTTGGTATTCAGCCACCATTGCCCTTTGCGGTCTTCAAGAATCCGGTACCAGACCGACTGCAGGCAGGGAGGATCGTACACATGCGGATCGAGGTTGGGCATCCAGGTAATCATCTGCGCCTGCCGGGTAAAGGGCTGTGCCGATAACTTTTCAACCACCAGGGCAATCTGGTCAACCGAAAAGCCCCCGGCCGTGAAACCACTGGCCCTGTCTTCGGGATCGCGCAGCTCCTTCCAGGATCCGTATGCTGCCAGCCGTCCGTGATAGGTATACTCCCACCGGGTATCCCGGGGATCGTTCATGTATTTCACCCAGCTGTCTTTGTACCCCTTGAGCTCCATGACATACTCCTTCAGGTCCTCAATGCCTCCCGGGAAAGCCTTGTGAATCATCGGATCAGTCTCTGGTTCGAGTACCGTGAGGTTAAGGGTGCAGTCTAAACTCAGCGGATCTCCGGGCTTGTCATACTGGGTTCTGATCTCAACCCCGTGCCGGTATAGTGCCAGCAGTGCCGCTTCATAGGCCTCGGCCAGGGTTTTCTCCTGGACCGTTAATACAGGTATGTTCATGGAAATGGATTTACCAGATAAACCTCTAAGCTAAGGATTCCTTTTCCACCCCGACCCCTCTCCGACCCTCATTTTTACACAAAATGCTGACAAAAACACACGGTTGCAAATTAATCAACATCATCCTTGCATGATATAGGTCGGGCCGTTATCTTTAAAAATGTAACATAAACACTTATACCCTATGAAAAGAACTTTACTCGTGCTGATGGCTTTTGTTGTGATTTCTGGAGCCTTTGCCCAGAACGTGAAGAACCAACCGCCTCTGAAGGGAAACGGTGAGGTATTCTTTCTTGAAACTTTTGATTGGGAAAACCCTGCCGACCCGAAGGGATGGACCGCTCCGGAGGGATATTACATGGAGGATCCCGACGACAACGGAATGAACTTTCACTGGTGGGGAACCGACAGTCTGATCTCTCTCTGGACCCGTGAACCCTCGGGGGATTTCACCACAAAGGACAACGGCTGTCTTGCCCTTTTCCTGAACCGTTATAACGAAGAACGTGATGCGGCGCGTGTTACGGTAAACAATTCGATCGTTTTTCCGGAGATCAGCTGCGCCAACCGGTCATCGGTCATCGTAAGGTTCGAGACCTGTTTCATGAATTACGATAGTGGCAACATATGGGACATGCTTCTTGAGGTTACCGTTGACAATTGGGTTCGCTCATCCACCATCGATGTAGGATTCGGACAGAACCACAAGGGGCGGCCCAACATCGTTGGCGGACGGCCAGGTGTTTTCGAGGCCAATATAACCGACATTGTTGCCGGAATGCCCAACGTTCAGTTCAAGCTAACCTGGAGAGGAACCACCCTCTACTTCTGGCAGATTGACGACTTCTCGCTGTCAGAGGCATGGGACCATGACCTGAAGTTGCAGTCGTTTGTGATGGAATGGGACGATCAGGATGAAAACACCGCCATGACCGTTTACAACACAATTCCAAAGTCACAGCTGAACAATGGTTCTTTCACCAACTTCAAAGCCAGCGCGCTGAACTTTGGCGAATATGACCTCGAAGGAGTTCATCTCGAACTCAATATCACCAAGAACAATCAGGTGATTTTCACCCAGAACTCCCCCGCCCAATGGCTGTCGGTGCTCTCAACCGACTCAACAACCATTGAAACACCCTTCACCCCGACTGATTTTGGACATTACAAAATCTCAGCCGAATACAAGTCGAACGAAACCGACGATACTCCTGAAAACAATTACAAGGAGGTTTTCTTCCACATTTCCGACAGCGTTTACGCCAGTGCCGATGATTCATCCGAGGAGGCTCTTTGCTGGGGAATGGAGGCATACAGCGACAGACCCAATGAGGCCCACTTCATGGGAGTTAAGTATCCCATCTATGAAACCTGTGAGGTCAATTCCATTTCAGCATTCATCGCCGGAGGTCTGGCCGACGGAATGATCGAATTCCGCATGGCCCTTTTCCTGGTTCCGACCGAAGGTGAAGACCTGACCCCGGTTGAATGGCTGGTTTCAGATATGGTTACCCTTGACTCCACCATGATCGGAACATGGATCACCATGCCCCTTGATAAGGATGGCGAATCTGAATTTCTGCAGGCCGGTGACCTCGTTTATGTGGGTGTTCAGTACTGGAACTGGCATGAGACCCTGAATAACCGCAGGTATGAAAACCTGAAGATTGGTTCTGACTGGAGCAAATCCCTTAAGGATCCGGTGAGCGTGGCCAAGGGCGATGGCAATTTTGAAGTCGGCGGATACATCGCAGAGCGCAATCTCATGTGCCGCCTGAACCTCAAAGACGACAGCAACATCATCGACGGAGTGGATGTTGCGCCGAAACTGAGCCATCTGGGACAGAACTATCCCAATCCGTTCAGCCGCAGCACCGTGGTCAACTACGAACTGGCGAATCCTGGCGATGTAACTATTGAAATCAGGGATCTCACAGGCCGTAAAGTGGCTGAAATTAATGAAGGAGGTAAGACTGCAGGTCATCACTCATTCCAGATCGACGGAACCCAACTTGAAAGCGGGATCTATTTTTACACCCTGAAGTCAGGTGCTCTCTCAGAAACCCGGCGCATGGTGGTCAACTAAAAGATTTTTAATTCATTTTTAAGAAAGGACGAGCACATCGTCCTTTCTTTTTTTTACCCCGATTACCCATGCCACTCAACCAACCCGATCACCCACCTACTTATCTAAAAATGTATATATTTGCCCCGCTAACCTAAGCGTGAGTGCGAGTATGTTTAAAAAAATTCTGGTTGCCAACCGGGGTGAGATCGCTGTGCGTGTCATGCGATCCTGCCGTGAAATGGGCATTGAATCGGTCGCCGTTTTCTCAGACGCCGACCGGACCTCCATGCATGTGAGGTATGCCAATGAAGCCTATCACATAGG
>CAYGOU010000020.1:0-19215 GCA_964351455.1 uncultured Porphyromonadaceae bacterium | reverse complement strand
TACCTTACGTCCCACACCTCCCCAGGCCTGGGTGATGGAGTTGCCCAAAAAGACAAGATCTACCTGGCGGGATGCTCCGATGGCATTGATCGCCTCATGCTGTTTCATCCAGTTGCTTCCGGCTCCCCATCCGGCCGCTTCACTTCGGTATTCTGTTCCGGCTACCGGAAAGGTGGCTGAATTGAACCTCCCTGAACCGTGATGTCCGGTTCTGTGAAAAAGGAGTTTGTATATCTCTTCAACCATCACTTCAGCGGCTATGGCATTGGGGTGAACCTTGTCGGGAAAACATGACTCAAAAGGCAAGAGGGCCTCATAAAGGTCAACGGTTTCACACCGGGTTTCCCTGGCAATCTCCCGGATAAGGGGAATGATGTGAGTTTTGACCACTGAATCCCTGATACCCCATTTTTCGGGCACAAAAACCGGCACGGGCAGGGCAAGTATGACCCGGGGAGATCCTTGCAGCCCTTTGAAATCCCTGACAAGTTTCAGATAATCAGCTTTAAAATCCTCAGAATACTGCCAGTTTTGAGGCTTACTGTCATTGGTTCCCAGTTTGATGATGACGATGTCAGGCAAAAAATCAATGGCCTCCTGGTATTCAGGCTGGCAGTTCCATGGTTTGTCGCCCCGGCTCAGCACCGTTGCTCCGCTCACTCCGAAATTTCTGACTTCATAAAGATCGCCCATCCACTGCTGCAGCTGCGCCGGATAGGAGTAATGGTCACGGTTTTCAATTCCCGCTCCATAGGTGATGGAGTTTCCCACACAGGCGATCCTGACCTTCTGGGCAAAAAGTGTTGCGGGAAGTGTGAGAAGGAGTAGTAGAATCAGTCGCTGCATATTGGTCATCAGGTCGGATGATTTAAAAAGAAAAAAAAACGAGGCCACCCCGAAAGACAGCCTCGCGTTAGCGTTGTTTCATTAGTTGCACTTCAGTTCGTGCTCAATTTCATATTTAGCACCCTCCTCGAAAGGACCGAACAGGGCGTTCTTGAATGCCGAACAGGCTCCGGCGTTGTCGCCTAATCCCTTCAGGGCGGTTCCCAGGGTATAGTAGAATCTGGCCTTTTTATCGGCTTCTCCGGTCTCCAGTTCCAGTCCTTTGTTGCTTGCATCGGCGGCTTCCTGGAACTTCTTCACTCCGCTGAGAGCAACGGCGTAATAATAGTAAGCGTCTTTATTTGAACCATCATAAGAAATCGACTTCTCAAGAGCGGTGATGGCCTCTTCCATTTTATTAGCTGTCACAGCTTTTGAACCTTGCTGAAGAAAATAATCTCGGCCAAGTTTCTGGATCGAAGTGCGGTTGCGGTTGTCGTTTGTGGTAACACAGGCCTCGAGCCCCTTGTTGAGGGTTTCGGTGAAGGCCTCATCATCACCCATATCCTTGGCCACATAACACTTGATCAGCCATCCGGTGCCATAATTGGGACTGTATTCGAGTGCCTTTTTAACCTCGGTCATGGCCTCTTCCATCTTCTTTTCTTTATAAAGGTTGAATCCATTCTGGGTGTGAATCTGCGCCAGTGCTTCTGAGGATGCCTTCACCACATCATCGTTCTTGTATTGCTTCCCCTTTTGGAGTGCGATTCCAAAGGTTTCAACGGCCTTGCCAAAATCCTTTGCGGTAGCGTACTTCTTGCCAAGATTCACATAGGCCTTGGTCAGGTTCAGCTCCGCGAGTGCTTTCACGTCGTCGGCCTCTTCTCCAACCGATTTGCACAGGTCAAGGCAGGCATTGAGCAACTCAATGGCTTCGGCCGGGTTTTCAGTCATTTTTGACAAGGAGCTGTTGTAGGCGGTTTGGGCATCTGCCAGCGTTTGCGCTGAGAGCGAACCCATCCAGGTCATCATGGCAACCACTGCCAGTACACTACGGATCAATCCTTTCTTCATAATCTGATAATCTTTTCTCAATCAACTGGTTAAACTTCTCTTTTTTTCAGCCTGTAAAGATATAAAAGTCTGATAAAAATCAAGGTTTGCCATCAATTCATTTAACGCACTTATGAATCCATCTGCTTTAGGATCTCCTCAACCTCCTTTTCAGTGTTCCGCAGACGGATTTTACAGATCCGGATGAGTTCGGTGATCCTTTTCAGCTGTACTGACAGGTTGTCAATATCAAGTTCCTGATTTTCGATGGTATTCATGATTTTGGAGATCTCCTCCATGGCCTCCTTGTAGCCGATGTTTTTCTCTTTCATGGGTCTGTTTATTGGTAGCCGTATTTTTTCCCGGTCAGCCCCCCAAGTGCTACCCTGAGCACCTTAACATTGCGGATAGCCGGTTCAGAGAACTCAAAATCCCTGCCTGCGTATTTGACCATGAACAGCTTCATGATCCGGTATTTATCCGAGTAATCTGATACGGTCTCAATAACTCCGTTCAGATTGACGCTTTTGTATTTCATCCCCCAAGAACAGGCCACCTCTTCGTGGCGGTAAAACAGCTCATTCCCTGAGTTAAAGTTGATGCATACCCTGGGGTTTTCAGCCAGAATGTCAAGTTTTTCGCCCTTGTTGTCGCAATGGAGGTATACATATGACTCGTCGCGTGCAAAATTCATGGGCACCAGATAGGGTTGATCGCTCCTGCACATTGCAACACAGCATACCTGGGTTTCGTCGATGATCATTATCAACTCCTGGATTTTGGTGATCTCACGGTTTCTGAGCATCATGGGTATCTTCTTTTGATGATAAATCTTTTTTTCGGGGATATATCCTGGTCACTGTACCATCCAGTTCACCCTGGTGAAGCCGGATGTGGATTGCAGTTCCGGGCTCCAGTCGCTCCGTTGTTCGAAGCGATCGGCCATCAACCGTCAGGATGCTGTAGCCACGCCTTAGGGTGTGCACCGGATCCAGCAGATCGGCCTGCTTTTGAAGGGAGGTAAGGCGCCGGCCCATCTCCCTCAGCTGGTATGGAATGATCTGCCGGCATTGTGCAGCAACAACATCCAGTTTCATCATGGATGCCGATATTCTCTGATGTACCCTCACCGGGAGGTTTCTGAACAGTCGTTCGAGACCTTCGCGGGCGGTTCGGAGGCCTGAAAGGGCATGGTCGGCGGCGAGATGCCCCTGATCATCCAGCCACTGATCGAAAGCTTGAGTGACATCGATGATCCATTCAGCTGCAGCGGTTGGAGTTTTGCATCGCTGGTGTGCCACCAGGTCGAGAACCGTATCATCCCTTTCGTGACCGATTCCGGTGACGATGGGTACCGGAAACTGGGCCGCAAAATAGGCGAGATCAAACTGGTCAAAGCAGCTGAGGTCAAGCTTGCTGCCTCCACCGCGGATGACGGCCACCAGGTCCCAATTAATACCTGAACCGGCAATCCGTGAGAGGGCATCCAGAAGGCTGGCGACGGCTTCATTACCTTGCAGAAGGGCTTCAAAAAGAACCGTTTCGAAGTGGTAACCTCCGGCGTTCTGCTGAAGCTGGTGCATGAAATCACCATAACCTGCTGCGGAGGGCGATGAGATAACGGCGATCTTCTGGATCACCAATGGCAGCGGGAGTTTGCGGTTCATATCAATAACTCCTGTCTCCTCCAGTCTGCGGATTACCTCCTGTTTCTGCCTGGCCAGGTCGCCGAGTGTGTAGGATGGGTCGATATCGCGTATGTTGAGCGAGAACTGGTACACTTCATGGAATTCAACCGACACTTTCACCAGGATCTTCATGCCGCTCTGCAGGCTTTGTCCCGTTGTTGTTTCGAAAAATGGTTTAATGGATCGGTAGAGGGCGCTCCAGATGGTGGCGCGGGCGCGGGCAACCATTTTATCTCCTGCTGAATCCTTTTCAACCAGTTCAAGGTAAACATGTCCGCTCTTGAAGTTGAGGCTGATTTCGCTGATTTCAGCTGTGACCCAATAGAGTTCCGGGAGTCCGTTTTCAATGGTTTTACGGATCCGGCTGTTCAGGTCAAACAGTGAGAGGGCCGGCGACTCGGGCATGTTGTTAAGATTACCGGAAATGAAGAATCCTTGAGCTATAGCTCTTTTTTCCTGAGATGATCCTGAGCAGCAGCATTCCCTCGGGCAGTTTATCAGTTTCGTTTATATGCAGGTGGTTCAGCGAGGTGAGTCCAACATGATAAACCCGGTTCCAGAGTACCTGTCCTGACAGATTAAGAATCTGAACTGAAATATCCTGGTGTTCAGGAGAATAAAAGTCAACCACAAAACCCTCTGAGAAGGGATTGGGGAAAGTGCGTATGAGATGTTCACCATCCAGTTTAACGGGATCCAGTCCCTGAATCAGAAAGAGGGCCTTGCCGAAATCTGGCAGTCCATAGCCCAGGAGGGAGTCAGGATTCATGCTTTGGGAGGAGCTCTGCTCAATGAGCCGGATCAGGTCGGCCGGGTGAACCGAGCGGTTCGACTGCCACAGGCAGGCTACGAGGCCACAAACCAGGGGCGAAGAAAATGAAGTGCCGTTGCCGCGCACTACGCTACCATCGGAGGAGGCTATGGCGGTCATCAATCCCTGTCCCGCTACGTTGGGTTTAATCCTGCCGTCGTAAGTCGGACCTGTTGAGCTGAAGGCTGCATACTGTCCGAGTGAATCAACCGCGCCAACGGTCAGCACACTGTCTGCATCGGCCGGGGCGGTTATGTAATGCCAGTCGCTCTGGCCTTCGTTGGCGGCGCTGGTGACCACCAGGATTCCCTTCGATGCCGCAATGTCTGCGGCCATGGTGATTCTGGTGCTGTTTCCGTCCATGTCGGCATAGGTGTGGTTCATAGCCGGGTCGTCAAATCGACTGTATCCGAGCGACGAATTGATGAGATCCGCACCTGCACTGTCGGCATATTCTGCTCCGGCTACCCAGTAATCCTCTTCAACCAGGTATTCGCTTGCGACATCCTCGGTATGAAGAAGGATATAGGAGGCCTTGGGAGCCGAACCGACCAGTTGTCCGGGCATGTTTGATCCCATCACGGAGAGTACCTGTGATCCGTGCCGGTGACCTGTAGAGGTTACGGGACCGCGGTTCACGAAACTCCATGACGAGACAATTTGTCCACCTTGCCAGAGTGAATCAAAAGCGGGATTCTGGTTGGCGTTCCAGAAGCCGGCATCCAGCACCGCGATCAGCATGCCTTGTCCCATATATCCCTGGTTGTGCAGGATGTGACCATTCAGCATGCCGATCTGCCGGGTCGCTTCCCCATAACGCAACAGGGTGGTGTCGGTAAGCTTTTGTTCGGTCTGCAAGGAGCTCTCCTCCATGGCAAATTTATCATTGCCGGACTTCCCGGTGACTTTTTTCCCGCCCGACTTCACCTGACGGATGAACGTCCATGTTGAAAGGCTCTGAATCAGCAGGGTGTCGGTTGAAAACACGGTAACGGCGTTGAACCATTTCGACTTGGCCAGGATCTGCAGTCCTGCCGATTTAAGTGAATCAATATATTCGGTGTTGACCGGAAGATCCTGTTCGGTAACCTGAATGCCGAAGCGGTTTCTGCGCTCAACCGACCTTTGCGAAAGAAATTCTTCGGGACGGAGGATCGAGTATGGAGAGTCGGTCTTGTCGGTGAACTGAACCCACCAGGTATTTGGCGCGGTTTGCGAAGCCAGGCTAAGGCTAATCATCAGCATCAGCAAAAAGCCGGTGGTTCGTTTTGTCATGATTGGGTGTTTTTTTCAAAAGTGCAAAAAAAAATGGTTGCAGGGAAACTGCAACCATCTTCATCTCTTTGATTTCAGGGGTTCAGATACTATTTAACCTCCTCAAAATCCACATCGGTCACCTCCTGATCTTTGGCTCCGCCGCTTTTTGATCCTGAAGGTTCTCCGGCACCAGGTTGCGGACCTGGCTGCGGGCCAGCCTGTTGCTTGTAAAGTTCTTCAGAAGCGGCCTGGAAGACGCTGTTCAATTCGGCTGAGGCGGCATCAATGGCTGCCAGGTCCTGGGCCTTATGGGCCTCTCTGAGTTTTCCGAGGGCAGCCTCTATTAGTCCCTTCTTATCGGCCGGTAACTTGTCGCCGAACTCCTTAAGTTGCTTTTCAGTCTGGAAGATCAGGCTGTCGGCCGCATTAAGCTTGTCGACCCGTTCGCGCTGCTGGCGGTCTTCATCGGCAAATTTGGTGGCCTCCTCCTTCATGCGGTTGATCTCTTCATCGCTGAGACCTGATGATGCCTCAATCCTTATCTTCTGTTCCTTACCTGTTCCCTTGTCGCGGGCCGATACATGGAGAATACCGTTGGCATCGATGTCAAAAGTCACTTCGATCTGCGGAATTCCCCTCGAAGCCGGCGGAATGCCATCGAGGTGGAATCTTCCAATGGTTTTGTTCTGATTTGCCATGGGCCTTTCACCCTGCAATACGTGGATCTCAACCGAAGGCTGATGATCAGCGGCGGTGGTGAAGGTTTCAGTTTTCTTGGTCGGAATGGTGGTATTGGATTCAATGAGACGGGTCATCACCCCTCCGAGGGTTTCAATGCCAAGTGACAGGGGAGTGACATCGAGCAGCAGAACGTCGGTCACTTCTCCGCTGAGCACACCGCCCTGGATGGCTGCGCCAACTGCAACAACCTCATCTGGATTAACCCCTTTTGATGGGGCCTTTCCGAAGAAATCTTCAACCACCTTCTGAATGGCAGGAATACGGGTAGAACCGCCCACCAGCAGCACCTCGTCAATTTGAGAGACGTTAATGCCTGCATCGGCGATGGCCTTGCGGCAGGGTTGTACGGTGGCCTGAATCAGGTGATCGCACAGTTGCTCGAATTTGGCCCGGGTGAGGGTTTTGACAAGATGCTTCGGAATGCCGTCGACCGGCATGATGTAGGGCAGGTTGATTTCTGTGGAGGAGGAACTTGAGAGTTCGATCTTGGCCTTTTCGGCGGCTTCTTTCAGGCGCTGCAGGGCCATGGGATCCTTTCTGAGGTCGATCCCTTCACTGCTTTTAAACTCCTCGGCCAGCCAGTTGATGATGGTTTCGTCAAAATCATCGCCTCCCAGATGGGTATCTCCGTTGGTTGACTTAACCTCAAATACACCATCGCCCAGTTCCAGAATGGATACGTCGAAGGTTCCCCCGCCGAGGTCAAATACGGCAATTGTAATGTCTTTTCCCTTTTTGTCAAGTCCGTAGGCCAAAGCGGCGGCCGTCGGTTCGTTGATGATCCTCTTGACCTTCAGTCCCGCTATTTCACCGGCCTCCTTAGTGGCCTGACGCTGTGAATCGTTGAAGTATGCCGGAACGGTGATTACCGCCTCGGTGATCTCCTGTCCGAGATAATCTTCAGCTGTTTTTTTCATTTTCTGGAGAACCATTGCAGAGATCTCCTGAGGACTGTATTTCCGGTCGTCGATGACCACCCTGGGGGTGTCGTTTTCACCCTGGCTCACTTTGTAGGGTACCCGCTTCATCTCTTTACTGAGGTTGCTGAAACGTTCACCCATGAACCGCTTAATGCTGTAAATGGTTTTTTCGGCGTTGGTAATGGCCTGCCGTTTGGCCGGATCTCCCACTTTGCGCTCGCCGTTTTCGACAAAGGCCACCACCGATGGGGTGGTGCGTTTTCCTTCGCTGTTGGGAATCACTACAGGCTCGCTGCCTTCCATAACGGAAACACACGAGTTGGTTGTTCCCAGATCGATTCCGATTATTTTACCCATATTGTTAATCTTTTCTGGTTTTCAATGATTGTGAAATATTCAATCATTGTGCCAAAGCCTGGAGGTGACAAAACGACAGGATCTGCCGCCTCTTAAAACCGGTAATATCCGTTACGGCTGTCAGCAAACCCGAGATGCCGGGTGTAGATGCCCACGGCCAGGGAGTCGATCGAATGGTAGGAGATGGATTTGCCGGTGATCCCCTTTTCAAAGCGCGAAGAAAAGAGCCCAATGCCGTTAATGATATTCGAATAAACCAGTCCCTGACGCGGAATCAGGTCATCGGGACGGTGCACCTGGAGGTAGGTATACAGCTCATCACCCCCAACGGTAAACCAGAGATCAATGGCTTTCCGGTCTGCCAGCCTGGTCACTCCCGGTTCGGGTGCAGGTATTTTGTTGCCCAACCAAACGTAGAAATTCCGGTGCAGAATCCGATGGTTCATCGACTGCCCCCCGCCATCGTGATCGGTGACAAAATTGGCAAGGTTCCAGTCGGCATGTCGTGCTAAGGTGTCGGGACCCGTAACTTCGAGGTAGTGAAAGCGAAGCCGCAGATGGAAGATCCTCGTGTAGCGTGCCGATACCCATTCCACGTCAAGATGATTGTCATAGCTTGAAAAGGGGAGGTTGGTACGGTAATATTCGGGACGTATGATCCTGAAATCATCGATCACGCGAGTAATTGATGAAATCTCCTCCGAGGTACCCGGAACGCGGATGCTGAGCCGGTACTCGCTGTTGGCCCTGAGTTTGCTTTCGAGAACGTACAGGGGATTGGGCTCGGACAGGAAAATCCCGGAATCTCTGGGTGTAAATATTTTTCTTTCAAGTGACAGTCGCTCCCGGGCCTGTCCGTTCTCCCACCTTTCGATTGCAACTGTGGCTTCAGGATAGAAAACGGAGTCATATTCCCTGGCCATATCCAATGCGCTTGCGGCTCCGTTAAACGACTTTTCAAGGCGCAAATAATGAACGGTGTCGCCCGGATTCAAAACGCAATAGACCACTGGTACCGGTTTGTGGGGTGCGTTGACCTGGAATTCATTCGAACAGGACACCATCAACCACGACAGAAAAAGATATGGGAACACTCTAAGCATCATCTACGTCTGACCCCGCAAAGATAAGCCTTTGACCCTTTGTCTCAAAGATATCTTATCTTTGCGCTTCTAACTGAAACAGCCATGTCACTTCATCCAACCGTGAAGAGGGTTACCACCCACGTCTTGAACGAGATGAAAATCAAAGGCGAAAAAATTGCCATGCTGACGGCTTATGATTTCAGCACGGCAAGGATTCTTGACCATACCGGGATTGATGTGATTCTGGTGGGTGATTCGGCATCCAATGTGATGGCAGGACATGAAACAACTCTTCCGATCACGCTCGACCAGATGATTTACCATGGTGCTTCGGTGGTACGAGGAATCAACCGTGCCCTGGTGATCATCGACATGCCCTTCGGTACCTACCAGGGTAATTCAAAAGAGGCCCTGCACAGTGCCATCCGGATCATGAAAGAAACCGGCGCCGGTTGAGTTAAGCTTGAAGTGGGCAGCGAAATTCTTGAATCGATTGAAAGGATTCTCTCTGCCGGGATTCCGGTGATGGGACACCTGGGGCTCACTCCGCAGTCGATTCATAAGTTCGGAACCTACGTTGTTCGGGCCACCGATAACCAGGAGGCCGACAAGCTGATTGAGGATGCCGTGAAGCTTGAACAGGCCGGTTGCTTCGCACTGGTGCTTGAAAAGATTCCCGCTCTTCTGGCGGGTGAGGTTACCCGAAATCTGAGGATTCCGACCATTGGAATCGGTGCCGGGGCTCAGGTTGACGGCCAGGTGCTGGTGTTGCACGACATGCTGGGCATAACCCAGGATTTCTCTCCCCGTTTTTTGCGCCGGTATCACAACCTTTTCGAAGAGATCCGGACTTCGGTCTCAAATTATATCAGAGATGTGAAGTCGACCGACTTCCCAAACGACAAAGAGCAGTACTGATCTCCCGTCAGGGACAAAAGGAGGGTATTTTGGAAGTTATTTACGAAGACAACCATTTGATTGCCATCAACAAGCAGATATCTGACCTGGTTCAGGGAGACCGGTCAGGCGATGAGTCGCTTGATCTGCAGGTGAAGGCTTACATCAAGAAAAAATACAAAAAACCGGGCGATGTCTTTCTCGGCGTGGTACACCGCCTCGACCGTCCCGTTTCAGGAGTGGTACTGTTTGCCCGTACCAGCAAGGCGCTCACCCGGATGAATGAGCTTTTCAGGGATCACAAGGTCAGCAAGACCTATTGGGCGGTAGTGAAGGAGCGACCTGAAAATCCTGAGGGTACCCTGGTTCACCATCTGCTCAGGAATGAGATCCAGAACAAGAGTTACGCCCACGCTTCACCCAAAAGGGGCAGCAAGGAGGCTAGGCTTTCATACAGGCTGATCGGCTCGACCAACAACCACTATCTTCTGGAGGTCATGCTGGAGACCGGACGGCATCACCAGATCCGCGTTCAGCTTTCAAGAATCGGATGCCCGATTCGCGGTGACCTTAAATACGGCTTTCCACGTTCAAATCCCGATGGAGGAATTCACCTGCATGCCAGGAGCATCTCCTTCAGACACCCGGTAAGCGGCGTTGATCTGACACTGCATGCGAAACCCCCTTCTGATCCCCTCTGGAATGAATTTCTGCAGCAGGCCGGTCAATGAGGACCGGTCCATGTGAACTCCAGGGGCAGCAGGTCGCTGGCCCTGTCAACCTTGTGGATTCTGCGCCGGCCTATCATCCAGATTTCTATCGGCTCCTGCTGGATTCTTTCAACATCCGCCAATACCTGCCTGCAGGCGCCACATGGATACACAGGCTCGTCAAGCTGAACCTGTTTGTCAAGGGCCGTCAGCACCAAACGCCTGACCGCCTTTCCCGGGTGGTTGGCCCTGGCAGCGAAAATGGCAACCCGTTCAGCACATAATCCTGAGGGATAGGCAATGTTTTCCTGATTGTTTCCCATGATCCAATGCCCCCCGCCCAGATCTGCCAAAGCACCGACCTGAAATTGAGAGTAGGGCGCATGGGCTTGATTGGCAGCAGTATAGCACTGGTTGATCATTTCCAGGATTTCAGGATCCTGGAGGTCTTCAGGATTAAGCTCTGTTAATAAAAAGCCTATTTCTCTCTTTTTCATTCACTTGGTTTTGTTCAAAAATACAAAAAATGAGATGCCGGTCGTTTCGGTAATTTGGCTTATTTTGAATCCGATGACAAGAAGCAATCTTTTTACACTTGCCTGTGCATTTCTGATGCTTCAGGCTCCCGTGCTCCACAGCGTGGCACAGACTGATTCAACACAGGAGGCCTATATCCGCCAGTATGCCATTTGGGCAGTAAGGGAGATGCAATACAGTAGCATTCCTGCCAGCATTAAAATGGCGCAGGCCCTGGTTGAGTCGAATGCAGGACAAAGTGAACTGGCGTTGATGGCAAACAACCATTTCGGGGTGAAATGCCAGATGGTATGGACGGGCCCAAGGTATTTCTATGATGATGATGAAAAGGATGACTGCTTCAGGGCTTATCAGTCGGCACAGGAGTCGTACCGCGATCACTCTCATTTTCTTATGTACCGCGACCGGTACAAATCGCTATTTAATCTCGATCCCCGAGACTACAAGGCCTGGTCACACGGGCTCAAGGCAGCCGGATATGCCACCAATCCCAATTATGCCCAGATGCTGATCAACGTCATTGAGCGCTATAAACTGTATCAGCTCGACCATTGGTTGCCTGAGGTTGAACCGGTCAACTCAACCTCCGGGTTGCAGGTGACCCCTTCGACGGCCTTGCCGTATGTGAAGCCTGAAGTAAGGTCATTCACCCGCAACCGGATTGAGTTTGTGATCGCCAGGCCGGATGATACGGTTGAAAAGCTTACCAAGGAACTGGGTAAACTGAGATGGGAGATCCGTCGCTACAACGACCTTACGACAAGCCATGAACTGGTTCCGGGTGAGATTGTTTACCTCCAGCCCAAAAAGCGACAGGCGGAGGATGGCTTTTCAACCCACCACGTGCAGGACGGAGAAAACATGCGGTTCATTGCCCAGCATTACGGGATAAAACTTAAATGGTTGTATAAGCGAAATCGCATGAAGCCGGGTAGCGAGCCTGGTCCGGGCGAGATCATCTGGCTCAGGGGCTGGAAGTAGAGAACCGGCTCAGTCGGCCTTCAGGATTTCTTCCCTGAATCCCCTGAGAAATTCTGCCGTTCCCATGATTTTTTTTCCGGCCTGCTGGATCTTTTTAACCTGAATGGTTCCCTCTCCCGTTTGAATAAACAGCCGGTTCGGTCTTTCAAAAAGCACCTCTCCGGGAATTCCCCAGTTGTTGTCTGAAATCGCTTCGGATTCGATGATCTTCATGCCATAGCTGAATCCGCTGTCGGTTAGGAAATGGGTCGAAGCACCCGGCAGGGGAGAGAGTCCGCGTATCTGGTCATGGATTTTTATCGCCGTATCAGTCCAGAGGATGAGGCTGTGCTCACGGGTGAGCTTCGGTGCGGTTTTTAACAGCGAGGGATCATTAACGAGCGTCTGCTGATCGGTGGGGGTGAGGCTTCCCTCATTTAACCGGATGATGGTCTCCACCAGAAGATCCGCTCCCTTTACCATCATGAAGTTGTGAAGCGCGCCGGCGGCCATGTTTGGCTCAATTTCAACCGGCTGCTGCATGAGGATCTTCCCGGTGTCAATTTCGCGGTCGATGATAAAAGTGGTGAGTCCGGTGCGGGTTTCTCCATTCATGAGCACCCAGTTGATCGGAGCGGCCCCCCGGTAATCGGGCAGCATCGACGCGTGCAGGTTGATCGTCCCCATCGGGGGCATGGTCCATACCACCTCAGGCAGCATCCTGAAAGCAACCACCACAAAGAGGTCAGCATTCAATTCGGCAAGCTCCTCGTGAAAATAATCATCCTTCAGCGAATCGGGCTGCAAAATGAGGGTCTTGTGCTCTAGCGCCAGTCGCTTCACCGGTGATGATTGTACCTGCTTTCCTCTTCCGGCAGGCTTGTCGGTTGCGGTGACCACTCCCCTGACCTCGAATCCCTTTCGATAGATCGCCTCAAGCGAAGCCACCGCAAAGTCGGGGGTTCCCATGAAAACAACCGATGGAAGTGATTTGCTCATAACTGGGTTTCAGGATCGGGTGTTTCGGACAGAAATTGAAAGGAGTGCCCCATCTTCTCCTTTTTGGTATGCATATAAAAACTGTTGTGCGGGTTGGGTTGAATCTCAAGAGGGACATTTTCAACGATCTGAATACCATAGCCTTCGAGGCCTGCTCTTTTTCTGGGATTGTTGGTAATCAGTCTGATACGCTGAATGCTCAAGTCCCTCAGGATCTGTGCCCCCACTCCATAGTCTCTTTCGTCATCCAGAAATCCCAGATTCAGGTTGGCCTCCACGGTATCCTGGCCCTGCTCCTGCAGGTGGTAGGCCATGATCTTGTTGAACAAACCTATACCACGACCCTCCTGGTTCATGTAAATCAGGGCTCCCTTACCCTCCCGGTCGATCATCTGCAGAGCGGTATGAAGCTGGGTGCCACAATCGCATCGGTATGAGCCGAAAATATCACCGGTCACACATGACGAGTGCACCCTGATCAGCACCACATCATCGGGGTTCCAGGTTCCTTTTACCAGGGCAATGTGCTCAAGTCCGTTCGATTTCTGGCGGTATGGAACCAGTTCAAATTCTCCGAATTCGGTGGGCAGGTGGATTTTCACCCCACGCTCGATAAGGCTTTCCTGTTTCAGCCGGTAGGCAATCAGGTCTTTTATTGAAATGATTTTCAGATCAAAATTGCGGGCAATGTCAATCAGTTCAGGCAATCTGGCCATGGAGCCATCGTCGTTCATGATCTCCACCAGCACCCCTCCGGGTCTTAGGCCTGCGAGCCGGGTCAGGTCAACTGCTGCCTCGGTATGTCCGGCACGACGGATCACTCCCTTCGATAAGGCCCTGAGCGGGAAGATGTGCCCGGGTCGGCCGAGATCCTCAGGCCGTGTCTTAGAGTCAACCAGTGCCTGCACAGTTTTGGCACGGTCCTGGGCAGAGATGCCCGTTGTGCACCCCTGTCCGAGCAGGTCAACCGAGACCGTAAATGCGGTGGCGTGATAGGAGGTGTTTTTTCCGACCATCATCGGAAGGTCGAGCTCTTCGCAACGTTCTTCGGGCAGCGGAGTGCAGATTAGTCCCCTGCCATATCTGGCCATGAAATTGATGGTCTTTGGGGTAACCAGCTCTGCAGCAGCGATGAAATCACCTTCATTCTCCCTGTCTTCGTCATCCACCACAATGATGATATCTCCGTTCCGGATGGCATGAATGGCATCCTCAATCGAATCAAACGGATTACTGGTGTCTTTTGGTTGGTTGCCAGACATTGGATTTCACTCCCTTTAAGTGTCTAATAAAACCGACCCCCATGGCCAGGTTCATGGCCAGAAAATGGGACAGGAACCTGAGGATCGGGGCGTGCAAATTTACGCTTTTCAACCCAAAATCTATCAGGGGAAGCAGCAGTAATCCCAGGTAAAGGAATAGTCCCAGGCGGTAGAAATCCGATCCGAATGACAGGAAAACGAGGCTGGCCATGGCAAGCAGCATGAAATGAGGACCAAGCCAGCGCAAGACTTTATGACTTAGAAACGAGAATCCCCGTCCGCTCCAGGGTGGCCAGAGCATCTTGCCAAACCTGGCGAGATTTTGAAAATTACCGGTGGCAATGCGCACCTTACGGCGGTATTCGATCTTCAGGTCGTTCGAGACATCTTCAAAAACCCGGGCAGCGGGACGGTTGATTGCTTTGAAACCCGATTCAAGCACCAGCATGTTGAGATAGAAATCATCCACCAGAAAGTTCGGTGGTACCGGCCTGTAAAGACTCCGGCGAATGGCATAACAACCGCCGAACGGTCCCATCATGGATCCCCAAAGGGTGCTTTCGCACAGCTTGATGTCAACCTCCCTTGAGATGTAGGCCTTCTCCTGATAGGATATTCCTTCGCGTTTCATCCCCATGTTGATCATCCTGGTGTCAACCAGTCCCATGGATGGATCCGAGAAGGGTCTCATCAGTTCGTTCAGGGTATCAACATCAAACATAACATTGGCGTCGGTCAGCACAAGGATTTCTCCTCTCGCAGCGTTGACCAGGTCGTTGACCACATTGGGCTTGCCCCTTCGCTGATCATACGGGTAATAGTGGAGCCTTTCCGGTTGTTTTTCTGCATAACGGCTGACCAGTTCGCTGGTTCGGTCGGTCGAGGCATCCGATCCTACCAGCACTTCGAAACGGTCGGGTGGATAGTGACCGCCGAAAATGGAGTCGAGCTTTTCAACAATGACCTGCTCTTCATTGAAGGCTGAAATGATGATGCTCACAAAGGGAGCGGGGTCGGGGAGTGGTTCGGGTTCAGGTGGCGACAGGCGCCCTGCCCGCAGCCGTATGATCAGCGGGAACAGCAGGTAGCTATGAAAGATTGCCGCTACGCTGACCCAGAAAACTATTTGGAACAAAAGCTGCAAATTGGCTGAGAAATGTTTCGAGCCGCCCGATCAGCAGACGGTTGTCGTAATTATTGCGTACAAAGGTAATCGCATTTTCACCAATTTGAAGGATCTTATCCGGAGAATTGAGCAGTCCCTCAATGCACTGAATCATGGCTTGTGTGTCATCGGCAATTAGCAGGTCGCGTCCGTTCTCCGCCGCAATGCCCTCTGCTCCGATCCGGGTGGTTACCACCGCTCTGCCCCTGATCATGTTTTCAATGATTTTGATTCTCATTCCTGAACCCGAGAAGAGGGGCACCACGGCGATGGGGTGATCCGTCATGAACCGTCCGGCATCCGCAATTTCACCATGATAGATGATTCCATCGCCTTTAATCTCCTCTGCGAAATTCACGGGTGCATTGCGGCCGGCCAGGTGAAAGGTGAGCTCAGGATGGCTCCTCCTCAGCGCCGGCCATACCTCCTTGACGAACCAAAGCACCCCCTCGCGGTTGGGAAGCCAGTCGAGGGCTCCGAGGTAAGCCAGAGAGGCTCTCTGCTTTTGAGGTGGCACCCCTGAAGCCTTTTTCAGATCGATCCCTCCGGGCATGACAAACGCAGGTTTTGTGTTGCCCAATTCATTGAATTTCAGAAGGTCACGGTTGGTGATGGTTACGAGGCCGTCGTAGCGGTTGATCACCGATTTCTCGAGTCTCAGGATTCTTTTCGAAAGCAGCGCGGTGTAACACCTCCTCAATCCACGGTCACCCGACGCCTGCCTCTCCCATATTTCATGCTCCAGGTTGTGGGCCCTGAGAACTACCGCAGCGCTGCTGCAGCTTCTGATCAGGTTGAGGTAGAGGATGGGGTAGAGGTTTTCGATCAGCACCACATCGAAGGGTTGGCTTCTGAGGAGTTTGGCCAGCTCGTGCCGGTATGCTCTGCTGACAAACCTTACTCCATTATAAGGGAGTCTCGAAAACAGCAGGTTGGCCAGCATGGGCAGGAGACGGATGCTGGTGTCGACGGGAATGGCCCTGAGGTTGAAATGTTCAGCGGCCATAAGTTTTTCAAGCTCCTCTTTCGGTGTGAAATGCTTGCTGGTGTTCATGGCCAGCACCGTCACCTCGTGTCCCGCCTCCGCCAGTCCCCTTGCCAGCGCCAGGGTAGCAATCGCGCCGCCATCACGGGGCGGTAGCGGCACCTTGTTGGTCAGCTGGAGGATCTTCATGGGGCCGGGGATTTCCTTCTTTTTCGCGGGGCGAGGAGGTTGCGGATCAGCAGAAGATAAGTTTCTGTATTCAGAACAATTGAATCGCGGGTTGACTTAATGGTCAGGTAAATTCCAACCGGAAGCAAAAGGATCGAGGATCCCCACATGCCGATCCATACCGGTAAGACTCCTGCCTTGGCGTACTTCTCTCCGGCAAGGGAGATGATATGGTAAAAAATGTAAAAGATCACCGAAACCACCACCGGTGTGCCCAGTCCCCCTTTCCGTATGATCGCCCCCAGGGGGGCACCAATGAGGAGAAAAATCAGACAGGCAAAAGACTGGGTCATCTTGCGCTGCCACTCTACCTTGTGCCAGTTTATCCACCTGCTGCGTATGCGGTACTCTTCAGCATGAGAATTGATGGTGTTCTGAGTTGTTCTGGCCAGGTTAACAGCATATTCAATTACCTGGGTTTTCTTGAACAGGGGATACCCGCTGAAAATGCTGTCGATGTTGGTTCGTATCATTGCCAGGCTATCCTGCTCTGAAGTGAGCGAATCCTTGACCTCTTTTTTATCCTCAAAACGAAAGAGCTGGGTCATCTGTATGTTAGCTCCCACCTGCCTCAGCTTATCTTCGCGCTCTGCTGTCAGTCCCCGGATGTCTTCGGTGAGCTGCTTCATGTTCTTCATCAGGTAATTGTCTTTATACAACTCCTGATCCGTGCGCTCAAATTCAGAACCGGGCAGGTTGAACAGAAACTGCTGCATCTCAAAGCGGTCGCGGCGGAAGGGGCGGTTCTTCTGTACCCGGTTGTTCTCACCCAGCAACTCTGCGTAGGATGAACCATTGTACAGGGTTAAAAGCAGGTGTTTGCTGTCCTGGGTGATCACCATCTGTCCCGAGTCTGCTATGGTGACTGCGGTATTGCCGCTGCGGGCGGTATGGTCATAAACCATCAGGTCGTATAACATCCTGCCGTCGCGGCTCCTGTCCCCGATCATCAGGCTGTACCCCTCAATCCCGTTGTAAAACTGCCCCTCACGTATGTCCAACTCGGGTCGCTGATGCCGTATGTCGAGCAGGAGGGTGTAGAACTTCAGGTTGGTTCGGGGAACCACATAATTCGAAAAGAAGAAGGCCCCGATCATCATGAATACCACCAGCCAGATGACCGGGTACATAATCCGGGTGAGTGAAATGCCCGATGCCTTCAGTGCAGAAAGCTCTGAGTGCTCACCCAGTTTGCCGAAGGCCATGATCGAGGCCAGCAGCACCCCAAGGATCAGGGCCATGGGAATCAGCCTGATCGATACATAAAAGAGCAGTTCGGTCACTATGCCCCAGCTAAGCCCTTTCCCAACCAGTTCATCCACCCACTTCCACACGAAGTTGAGAATCAGAACGATCATGGCGATGAAAAAGGTCATGACAAACGGACCCGTAAAGGAGGCGATCATATAGCGATAAAGACGCTTCATGCCACTAAGGTAGGCAGAAAACGGAATGGTTTCGACATAAGTTGTGCAGGCGGCAGGGTGTAGTAAAAAAAAAGGGAGCCGGAGCTCCCTTTTCGTTCTTGTAGCGAGGCGGGGAATTGAACCCCGGACCTCATGATTATGAATCATGCGCTCTAACCATCTGAGCTACCTCGCCATTTCTATCCCTTGTCAGCACTGGTATTTATGATGATCCCAGCTTTTGAAAAAGTGGTTGCAAATATATCATTTTTTCTTATATTGCACCAAATGCATCTGAGAAATCCAAAACAATGACCGAGAAGCAGCAGTTTGAAATTGAGTATCCAATCAATGCCTCTCCAAAGGTGCTTTTTACACGGCTTAGTACGGCGGGTGGACTGGCGGAGTGGTTTGCCGATGATGTGAATCTTGAAGGAGGCTGGTTTACCTTTATCTGGGAAGGTCATGAACAAAAAGCCGAACTGGTTGTGAGCCGTGAGAACCGCCTGGTCAGGTTTAAATGGGTGGATGAGGATTCCGATAAATCCTATTTCGAATTCAGGATTTCGCAACATGATATAACCGGGGATGTGTCGCTGCTGATCACAGATTTTGCCGAGCCGGATGACATTGAGGATGCCATTAACCTTTGGGATAAGCAGATCAATCAACTCAAATCGCTGCTGGGATCGGGTGGTTAACAACCAGGGCCCGGGCAGGTTTCATATCCAAATTCTCAGTACTTTACCGATAAAATAGGGCTGTTTACCGGCAGGCGGTTGACTGATCCGTTCATTCAGCCAACCTTTGTTGAAAAAACGGCCGTGAAGGCTTTAACAGACAACAAAATGGAAAGAATCAATCCTGAATTAAGAAAAACAAGCAACGCCCGCAAGAGTTGGGGCGTACTGTTTGTGCTGATCGGCGGTGTGCTGATCCTGAACGTGTTTGGCATTTTCCCCTACGACGTCAAGCGGGTACTCTTCTCATGGGAGATGCTGCTGATTGTGGTGGGGCTCTTCTCCCTGATCAACAACGAAAGCAAGGTGATGGGCATCATCCTCATTGCGCTGGGCGTTTTTCTGATGGGCATCCATTTCTGGGACCTCCCCTACTACTTCAGAAAGGCTTTCTGGCCGGCTGTGCTGTTGGTTTTCGGTCTGTACCTGATATTCAGTCCTAAGCGTTATGCCCGTTATTTTCACCGTCGCAAGTCGGATGAGGATACCCGGGATTTTTTGGATGAGGTGTCCGTTTTCGGAGGCGGCGACCGCGTGGTCACCTCGCAAAACTTTCAGGGAGGTCGCCTGGTGAGCATATTCGGGG
>CAYGOU010000019.1:14485-19645 GCA_964351455.1 uncultured Porphyromonadaceae bacterium | reverse complement strand
GAGGGAATGGTGAGAAGTGAGAAGTGAGAAGTGAGAAGTGACGAGTGACGAGTGACGAGTGATCACGGAGTACCAGGAGAGACGAAGTGACTGTTGAGTTCTTTTTTATAACTGAGCTCTTTTTTTATGTGTTTGCGGTCGATTATCAGGAAAAATAGACAGAAAATGAGCTCAGTGTTAAATTATGTTAAACTTTATTCCTAAATTTTCGGCCGATTGCTAAGTTTTAACTATAACCTTAAATCGTTTTTCTATGAAAAAGCTCTTAATGCTATTTTCGCTCGTCGTTATGGCGAGTGTGGGCGCCTTGTCTCAGACGGCGCTGATTACCGGTACCGTGACCAGTTCTGAGGAGGGCATGGCACTTCCGAGTGTCACGGTATTTGTTAAGGGGACAAACATCGGGGTGATCACCGACGATCGCGGCAAGTATTCGATTGCCGTGCCACAGTCGGCCACCACCCTGGTTTTCCAATCCCTTGGCTATAAATCGAAAGAGGTGGCCATAAGTGGTCAAACAAACATCAATGTCATTCTTGAGGTTGACCTCTTTGCAGTGAATGAGATCGTGGTTGTGGGTTACGGCGTCACGCAGAAACGTGATGTTTCAGGCTCCATCTCCACCATCAAGGGTGATAATATAAAACTGGTGCCGGTGCAGAGCTTTGACCAGGCCCTGCAGGGAAAGGCAGCCGGGGTTCAGGTGACCATGCCCAACGGGGTGCTGAACAATCCGCCGGTGATTCGCGTAAGGGGATTTAACTCCATTACCGCAAGTGCCGACCCGCTGATCGTCGTCGACGGAGTTCCGGTCTTTACCGGTAACGTTTCGGCAAACAGTGCCTCAAACAACGCATTGGCCGACATAAACCCTGCCGACATCCAGTCGTTTGAGATCCTCAAGGATGCCTCCGCAACAGCCATTTATGGTTCGAGAGCAGCCAATGGAGTAATTCTGATTACCACCCGTCGCGGTTCAGGAGCAAAAACCAAAGTGACCTATGACGGTTCGGTTGGAGTTACCCAGCCCTACAATCTCTTCGAGGTGATGAATGCTGAGCAGTATGTTGAGCACAAGAATTACGCTTTGTCTCTCAATCCCGCGGCTTTGGCCTACAACTTCTTCATTCCGAAGGACAAAGACAGTGTACCCATCAACACAAACTGGGGTGATTACGTTTATCAGAATGGCTTCCAGCAGAACCATTCGATTTCCATCTCAGGATCCACTCCCACCACCCAGTATTACCTGTCACTCGGGTATACCGACCAGGAGGGAATGATCCAGAAAAACACCTACCAGCGCAAGAATGCCCGCATCAACCTGTCGCATCAGCTGAACAAGTACATCTCGATGGGTGCTAATTTCAGCATATCCAACGGGCTCAACAGAGCCCCAAACACAGGATCACTGCCGGGCCAGGGATTCAATACCGCCGGTGCCGGCCGACTGGCTTTTGTGCTTCCTCCCAACATCGGTCCTTACCTGCATGACGGATCATACAACATTGCCGGTTCCGCCATCGGACGAATGGGACAGCCGGTTCCCAATTATGGCTACTACAATCCGGTTCCGGTGTTTGACCTTAATCATTTCTCATCCCAATCAGACCGCGTGCTTGCCAATTTCAATCTGACCATTGAGCCGATCAAAGGGCTCTACCTGAAGACTGCATACGGCATTGATAATCTGAGCGTTGAAACCATTACTTACCAGACCGGTCTAACCGGTGACAGCTATGCTTCAAATGGTTTTGCAGGAAATGATTTCTACAGACCCATCCGTTGGACCTGGACCAACACAGCCAACTACTCGACTACGCTGTTCAACAAACTGAACACCAGCCTTCTGTTGGGTACCGAGGAGCAGTATACCAAAGGTGAAAGCTGGTCGGGAAGCAAGACAAATGCCACAGACCCCTTCTTTAACACCTACCAGGGAGCATGGGTCACTGCCGGTATGGGCGGAGGCGGACAATCCGAGAACTACTTTGTTTCATACTTTGGTCGTGGAAACTTCAACTGGGACCGCAAGTACTTCTTTGATTTCTCAATCCGTCGCGACGGTTTCTCAGGACTCTCAGATAAAAACAAGTTTGGTACCTTCGGGGGTGCCTCTCTGATGTGGAACATTTCAAATGAGGAGTTCATCGCAAGCAGCTCACTCTCTGAGTACTTCAGCGACCTGCGCATAAAGGGTAGCTATGGCCGCGTTGGTAACATGTCGGGAATCGGCAGTTACAGTTCGCTCTTCCTTTACGGTTCCGGCGTTTACGGTGCCGCACCAACATGGGTATTCACCCAGGCAGGCAACACCGACCTCAAATGGGAAACCAGCGACAAGTACGATGTGGGCCTCAGCTTCGGTCTGCTGAAGGATCAAATCCAGGTTGACCTCAACTGGTTCTACAACGATGTGAACAACCTGATCCTCTACGTTCCGCAGTCGCCCTCAAAGGGTATCCCGGGCAACTCCATCCCCATGAACGTTGGGGAGATGTACAATACCGGGCTCGAACTGAGTCTTACCAGCTACAACATCACCAAGCCTGATTTCAGCTGGGTGACCAATTTCAACCTCACCTCCATGAAGAACGAGGTTACTGAACTTGCACCGGGTGTAACCGAAGTTCTTGGTGTTACAGCAGGACTTGAGACCACCAACCGCACCATGGTCGGCTTCCCGGTCGGTATGATCTTCGGTGTTGAAACCAATGGGGTAGACCCGGCGACCGGCCGCAGGATATTCGTGGATATAGATGGAAGGGAGATTCTATACAGCCACGAAAAGGCCGACAAATGGAGCTATCTTGACGACGGAACCAAAGCTCCGGCTGTTACTTTGGCAAAAGACGGCAAAATGCTGGGGTCACCAATCCCGAAGGTTTTTGGAGGCTTGGAAAACAACTTCAACTACAAGGCCTTTGACTTCAACATTGGTCTCACTTATGCATTCGGTCATCATATTTACAACGGATCGAAAGCCGGTTTGCGCGACCAGCGCTGGTGGAACAACTCGGTTGAGGTTTATGAAACCGCCTGGAAAAAAGAGGGTGATGTCACCAACATTCCCAAGCCCATTTTCAACGACAACGTTTCGAACGGATCTGCCATGCCGATCTCTGAGAACGTAGAAAAGGGCGACTATGTGAAGCTTCGCACCCTGTCAGCAGGATACACCCTGAAGAACCTGCCGGCCGACCTGAAAATCGAGAGTGTCAGGGTCTATGTGATGGCATTCAATGCTTTCGTCTTTACCAATTACACCGGATCTGACCCTGAGATTTCAGCCAACGGAAGCAGCAACCTTACCCCGGGCATTGACCGGAACACCGTTCCGCAGGCCCGCACCGTTTCACTGGGTGTAAACATCAATTTCTAACAAATAAAAAATACTCAATATGAAAACCAAAATATCAGGATCAATACTGCTGATTTTGCTCATCCTGCTTGGCAGTTGCTCCAAGGAGCTACTCACGCTGGGCCCCAAGACCTCCCTTGGAGAGACAAACGCCTTTGACACCAAGGACCGGATTGTCGGACAGGTGAACGGTATGTACGCTTTCATGAAAAACGGAAACTATCTTGGCGGCCGTTATTTCGTATACAACGACATCCGTGCCGAGAACTTCCTACCCAAGAGCACCAACCTGGTAACCGGGTATGCCACCTGGAACCACAGCGTACTCAGTTCGACCAATGAGATCCAGAACCTATGGGGTGCCGTCTATGCTTCGGTCAACGCCATAAATATATTCCACGACGGACTGGTGGTAAACTGGGAGAGCGGCAAGATCAAGGATATCATCACCGAGGCCGAATACAACCAGTTCAGAAGCGAGGCCCTGACCCTGAGGTCGCTGTGCTATTTCCATCTACTGCAGCTTTACGCCCAGCCCTATGCAAAGAACAGCGGTGACAACAGAGGCTTACCCCTGCGTCTGGTGGCCATGAAGTCGGGTATTGAAAACGACCTGGCCCCCACCAAGGTGAACGCCATTTACGACCAGATCGTAACTGACCTTAACACCGCTGAAGGACTGGCTATCAATGCCTATGCCAATGACCTGCTGAACACCACCCGGGTTCACAAAAACACGATCATCGCCCTGAAAACCAAGGTGCTGTTGCACATGCATAATTGGGGCGGCGTGATCACTGAATCCGAAAAGATCGTTTCCGCATCGGCACCATTTGTGGCTCCCAGCGGAAGGGCCTTTGAACTGAATTCAACCTTCGCTGGTATCTGGGCGGCTCCATACACCAGCAAGGAATCGATCTTCTCAATGCCCTTCACCGCAACCAACCTGCCGGGTACACAAAACGGAATGGCTCATTACAACCATCCCTCCTCGAGTGAATCCTATTACCTGAACAACGAGGAAGGTGGTATCCTGTCAAAGATTGACCCTGCAGACGACCGCAGGAAGCTGATGGTTGAAGTGGGCGGCAACACCTTTGTGGGTAAGTGGACCAACTTCGTCAGCCAGGTAGAATTTGCCCCTGTGATGCGTTACGCCGAGGTCATTCTCAACTATTCTGAGGCACTTGCCCGCAATGCCAATGCCGCTACCCAAAAGGCCGTGGATCTGCTCAATGCCGTCAGAACCCGCTCTTTCCCCGGTGGTGCCTACACCCTGGGCGATTTCTCCAACCTGCAGGCCTTCCTGGATGCAGTAATGCTTGAGCGGAGTATTGAATTCCTGGCTGAAGGTCAGCGCAACATGGATATCATGAGAACGCTGTCTGACATTCCCGCCAAGGGAGGTGTCGCAGTCATCACCCCATCAAGCTCATACTATGTATGGCCCATTCCTAACAGCGAGTTGAGCATCAACAAGCTGATGGTTGATTAATTTATCTAACGCAAGCTTTACAAGAAGGCCGGCCATTGTGTCGGCCTTCTTTGTTTTAACAGCTATCTTTATTCCCTGCATTTCAAATCCAAACCCACATGACGCAAACACCCTGCAGCCAAACCAACCCCGGATCAACCATCCCGATACCCTCCGCTATCGGGATTTCGCTACGCTCAACTTTAACCACTTTAACTCTCTTTCTCTCCTCCTGCCAACCCGAGCAGCCTGACGCAAGTCACGCCACAACCGTCACCCAATTCGTCAACCCCTTCATCGGCACCGGTGGAGAGGGTCATACCTA
>CAYGOU010000019.1:6861-14385 GCA_964351455.1 uncultured Porphyromonadaceae bacterium | reverse complement strand
CCGTCACCCAATTCGTCAACCCCTTCATCGGCACCGGTGGAGAGGGTCATACCTACCCGGGCGCCACCGTACCTTTCGGCATGGTGCAGGTGAGTCCTGATACGGAGTTTCCCCCTTACCGGGGCGGTTTTCCTTATTGTGCGGGTTACCAGTACGGCGACAGCACCATTGTGGGCTTCAGCCACACCCATTTCAGCGGCACCGGCCATTCCGACATGGGCGATGTCCTGCTCATTCCCACGACGGGGCCACTGAAGCTCACTCCCGGAACCCGTGAAGAGCCGGATGCCGGATACCGCAGCCGCTTTTCGCATGACCGCGAAGAGGCTGAACCGGGATATTACCAGGTTGACCTCCTGGATTATGGTGTAAAGGCTGAGCTTAGCGCCAGCGACCGGGTTGGAATGCACCGGTACACCTTCAGCCGGGCAGATTCGAGCCGGATTTTGCTCGACCTCGTGCACAGCATATACCATTATCCCGATAAAAATTTATGGAGCCAGATCCGGGTCGAGAACGACACCCTGATCATGGGCTATCGGCAGACAAAGGGATGGGCGGCCAACCGTCATGTTTACTTTGCCATCAGGCTTTCAAAACCGATCATGAAGTATGGCATCAAGGATTTTGCTCCGCTTGAATACCGCGGATTCGGGCGCCGCGAATCTGAGCTGGCGAATTACCCCGAGCTGGCCGGCAAACAGTTGAGGGCCTGGTTTGATTTTGATCTGGAAGAGGGGGATGAGGTACTCCTGAAGGTTGGGATCTCCGGTGTAGACATGCAGGGGGCACTGAACAACCTCGACCGTGGAATTCCGCATTGGGACTTCGACCGCGTGCGCAATGAGGCCCTTCAGGCATGGGAAAGGGAGTTGGGTAAGGTCAAGGCCGAGGGGCCAGCTAAAGAGATGGAGATCTTCTACACCTCACTCTATCACCTGATGATGGCACCGGTGCTATACCAGGATGCCGACGGCAGGTACCGGGGAGCCGATCAGGCCATCCACCGGGCTGAGAACTTTACCAACTACACCATCTACTCGTTGTGGGACACCTACCGGGCCGCACATCCGATGTTCACCATCCTGCAGCCAGAAAGGGTCGGTGACATGATCACCTCGATGATCCGGCACAGCGAACAGAATGTGCACAAGATATTACCGGTGTGGTCGTTTCATGCCAACGAAACCTGGTGCATGATCGGTTACCACAGCGTGTCGGTGATTGCCGATGCCTGGCTGAAGGGAATCCGCAATTTCGATGCCGGTGCCGCATACGAGGCGATGATCGCCAGTTCAACCTATGCGCCCTATGCCGGTTTAGGTGCCTACATGAAATATGGCTATGTGCCGATTGACCTCGAAAAGGAGGGGGCCTCAAAAACCCTGGAGTATGGGTACGACGACTGGTGCATCGCCATGATGGCCAAGGGCATGAAACAATCCGGGCATTACGAAACCTATCTTGAACGCTCAAAGGGTTTTGAAAGAATCTTCGATGATGAAAGCGGCTTCATGCGCGCCCGGAACTCAGACGGCAGCTTCCGCGAGCCCTTCGATCCGCTGTATGCCCAGTACGGGGGAGATTATACCGAAGGAAACGCCTGGCAATACAGCTGGTACGTGCCGCACGACCCGGCACGCATGATCGAACTCCTGGGAGGAGATGAAGCCTTCATCCGGCGCCTGGATACCCTTTTTGTGATCGAAACAGCAGAGGGTCATTTCGACCATGTTGAAGACATCGCAGGGCTGATCGGCCAGTACGCCCACGGCAACGAACCGAGCCAGCACATCGCATATCTTTATAATTATGCCGGGGCGCCATGGAAAACCCAGGAGAAGATCCACCGGATCATGGAGAACCTTTTCGACAACACCCCTTACGGAATTTGCGGCAACGAAGACTGCGGACAGATGTCGGCCTGGTACCTCTTCAGCTCGATGGGCTTTTACCCCGTTTGTCCAGGCAGCCTCGAGTATGTGATCGGAACCCCGAAGCTTCCATTTGTTGCCCTGACATTGCCCGGCAATAAAGAGTTCTCGATGAGGGCCAACAACCTCTCGGCTGATAATTTCTACATCCAGTCGGCCACCATGAACGGCAAACCTCTTGACCGGAGCTTCATACGGCATGAGGAGATCATGAACGGCGGAACGCTGGTTTTTGAAATGGGACCCGAGCCCAACAAGAGATGGGGTGCCGGAGAGGAGGATAGGCCCTATTCGATGTCGAAGCATGAAGCGAACCAGCAGTAAGGTTTACAGTTTAATGTTTTAGGTTTACGGTCGGATGGATATCAAGATTTTACTCAGGGAGCGCCTTCAGCTTGAGGTTGAGTCGGTCAGGGAGCTGGTAGGCTTTCAGGACCGGAACTTCATGATTACAGCTTCGGGGGGGAGAAAGTGCCTTCTGAAACTCAGCCGAGGTGAGGGTGAGAGGGAGTTCATACAGGCACAAAACCGGCTGCTCAGTCATCTGGCCGGTCATGTAGCGTTACGCAACCTGTTGCCGGAACCGATACTCCTGCCTGACGGCGGATTCGACTACAGGGTACAAATTGATGACCAAACCTATACGGCCAGGTTGCTCACCTGGCTTGAGGGACGGCCACTGGCAGAATGCAGTCCGGATGAGTCGTTTCCTGCCGGTCTGGGTCGTTTTTTTGCTCAACTGGATATGGCCCTGTCGGATTACCAGGATCCCGTTCTGCAGGTGCGCAGTCACGACTGGGACCTCGCCCGTGTCGCTGAACTGAGCGAATACCAGGATCTGATCGCCGATTCTGCCGACCGCCGCCTTGTGCGTTACTACCTGATGAAATACCGTGAAGAGGTACTTCCCAGCTATCATAAGCTGCCCAGGCAGCTGATCCACGGAGATGGAAACGACTATAACCTTCTGGTCGGTGATGATGGAAAACTGGCAGGACTGATCGATTTCGGGGATCTGGTCTGGTCGGCCCGCATTCACGAGATGGCCGTTGCGCTGGCCTATCTCATGATGAACCGGTCAGATTTTCACGAGGTCAGGGATTCGTTCGTGGCGGGTTACTCGTCCAGGCTACCGCTCACGCCTGAAGAATCAAGGCTCCTTCACTGGCTGATCCCGGCAAGATGGTGTCAGACCCTGCTGCATGCGGCCAGAAACAGCCACGAGAGGCCAGGCAGTGAATATCATCAGGTGAGTGTGGCGGCTGCCAGGGATATGCTCAGAAGATGGATAAAGATCGATAATCCGGATGTTAAACCTGAGATTGACCGGGAGGTGTTGCTGAAAAACCGAAAGAACTATTTCACCTCCAACCTGTCGCTCAGCTACCGCGAACCGATCCATATGGCGGGAGCCGCCTTTCAGTATATGTATGGCGCCGATGGTAAAACCTATGTCGACTGTGTCAACAACATTCCGCACGTCGGCCATTGCCATCCACGAGTGGTGGAGGCAGGACAGCGACAGATGGCCAGGATCAATACCAACACCCGCTACCTTTACGAAAGTCTTGACCGGTATGCCGCAAAACTCCTCGGCAAGTTTCCGCCATCCCTGAACAGGATCTTCATGGTGAACTCGGGCTCGGCCGCAACCGACCTTGCGGTGCGACTGGCTGAGGCCCATACAGGCCGTAAAGAGATGCTGGTGCTGGATCATGCCTATCATGGGAATACCCGAAGCGCTATCGCCCTGAGTCCTTACAAATTCAACCGGAAGGGAGGCGCAGGCAGGCCGGAAAGTACCGAGATCATTCCCCTGGGAGTATATGAAAGCAGGAAGGCAGGAGGGCAGGAAGGCAGGAGGGAAAGGATTAAAGATTCTAAGATAGAAATCGAACGGGAGGGGAAGCCGGTGGGGGCGTTTTTTGCGGAGTCGATTCCGGGGTGCGCAGGACAGGTGATGCTCTCGGCAGAGTTCATGCTGCAGCAGGTGAAGTGGGTCAGGGAGCAGGGCGGATTGTATGTGGCCGATGAGGTTCAGACCGGATTTGGCCGGGTGGGATCGCATTTCTGGGGATTTGAATTGTACGGTCTCGTTCCGGATATCGTCATTCTGGGCAAGCCCATGGGCAACGGACATCCCATGGGTGCGGTGGTATGCAGCGAAGAGGTGGCCCGTAGCTTTGAAACCGGCATGGAGTTCTTCTCCTCCTTCGGTGGCAATCCGGTCAGTTGCGAAATCGGCCTTGCCGTCCTCGAAGTCATTGAAGAAGAAAACCTGCAGCAAAACGCCCTCGAAGTGGGCAACTTCATCCTCGAAACATTCAAATCATCCTGCATCGCCGACATCCGGGGTTCGGGACTCTTTCTGGGCATTGAACTGGTAAAGGATTTAACCAGTCGTGAACCGGATGGCGAAAGTGCTTCACGCATCGTCAACCGGATGAAGGAGCGCGGCTTTCTGCTCAGCACCGACGGTCCGTACGAAAATGTGATCAAATTCAAGCCTCCGATGTGCTTTTCGATGGAGAACGCACGGGAGATGATGGAGGAGTTGGGAGAGGCGATAGGCTAAAGAAGAGGCGATAGGCGATACGCGATACGCGAGAATTTTCGAAAATCGAAATTTGATACTCGATAATCGAAACAAGACTCATCCTGCTTTCGTAAAAAATTAATGCCTTAATATCGCGTATCGCGTGTCGCCTATCGCGTTTCCTCCACCGCGTCCATCATGGCGAGCACATTCTCAACCGGTGTCTCTTCGAGGATGTAGTCGTGGCTGGCGCCGATGACAAAGCCGCCTCCCGGGGCCATGATTGAAATGGTCTCAAGGGCCGTTCTCCTGACCAGATCAGGGGTGCCTTCGATCAGCACCCGCTGTGAATCGATGCACCCGTTGAAGAGGATCTGACTGCCAAAATCCTTCTTTAATTTTCTCAGATCCATACCTCTGCATGAGGGCTGTATGGCATGGAGTCCGTCGAGTCCGGATTCAATCATGGCCGGAATCAGTTCGGCGAAGCCTCCGCAACAGTGCAGCATAATCCGGGACTTATATGCATGGGCAAGGTCGGCCAGCTTTTTGAACTTCGGGAAGAGGTACTCCCTGAAGAGATCCTCTCCGATCAGTGCTCCCTGGTTGGATCCCAGATCGTTGCCGAAAAAGAGAATATCGATCAGGTCACCGGCTTCTGCGAACACCCGTTCATTCACGGCATAGTAGTAATCAAAGACCTTGTCATAAAGGGTGTGTGCCCATTCGGGATCGGTGTACATGCCTGTAAAGAGGTTCTCCATACCCACCAGGTCGGCGGCATCGTGCCAGAAGGGAGACCAGTCGCCGCCCAGGATGGCGTAATGGTCGGCATGTTTCGTGATCTCCCCGCGCATGCCGCTGAGGTCAACCCGGTCGGGATCGGGCCAGTGGTGGTTGAGCAGATCCTGCAGGGATGCATCCTTCAGAGGGTGGTTGAGGGCCATTCCGAAGCCCACCCCACCCCGGGTAACGCCAAAATCCGCCGCCGGCGGCACCACACGCCTGAAATCATCGCCGAGCCTCACCCGTAAACCCTCGTCATCGAGCGACAGGGTTCTTTTTGCCTTGTCCCAGAATTCAGGAGAGGCCCCGCACCAGCGCGGCACCCGGTCGGGTTCACGAAATGAGAAGGCCTGAAGTACGCGTTCTTTGGATGACATGGTTGCTGGTTACTGGTTGCAGGTTGCTGGTTGCTGGTTACTGGTTGCTGGTTGCTGGTTGCAGGTTGCAGGTTGCAGGGGGTGAGGACCTCGTCACGCGTCACTTGTCACGCGTCACTCCTCCCGCGTCACTCTGAACATCTGTACTCCATGCCAGGGCACTTCGCATGAATGGCTGTCGCTGAAGTCACCGAGATCCTGCTGGCGCCAGAGGTCGCGGATCTTAAAATTGCCTTCGATGCCCAGCTCTGCGGCTGTGATGGTCATCCTGACAGGCTTCCGGATGCCCCAGTCGAAATAGCCTGCCGGATCGTTTGTGTCACCGGTTATGTGAAAGAGTCCGACCGCCAGGTCGCCACCCTCAAGGGGTTTCACCATCACCAGTTCGCTGTCGGTCTGGCGTATGATCCGGCCCTGGATTCCGAGGATATCCTGATTCACATCGATCACCTCATGGTTGCATAATACATTGAGGGTAAACTCATCGAGCTTGCCCATGTCGCCACTGAAGATGAGGGGCGAGGCCATGAGCGACCACATCGACATGTAGAAATATTGTTCTGAGGGTGTGAGGGTAGTTTTTTCTCCCAGTCCTGTTTCAAAGGCACTGCCCACCCATCCGATCAGGATGTAATCGGGGTCGTTCCAGTTGCCTCTCTTTGCATACTGCCAGTGCCGGGCATTGCTGAGTCCGATGTAGTAAAACCCCGGCATGGCCTGTCCTCGCATCAATCCCAGATCCCCGGTGGTACGCCAGCTGTTGCCAACGCTTCCGCCCCATTCCCAGACATTATCCATACCGTACTGGCACAGGTTCAGCACGATATCCCGGTCCTGCTTCAGCAGCTCGTTCCACATCAGCCGGTATGGTGCAATATATGACTCACGGGACTTATCCGGGGCAACGTGGCCATACGAGCACCAGTCGTACTTTAGAAAATCGAAGCCCCATTCTGCAAAGGTTCGCGCATCGAGAGCTTCGTGCTGGTAGCTGGCCGCATAGCCTGCACAGGTGGTCGGTCCCGGACCGATATAGGTTCCTGCTTTCAGTCCTTTTGCATGAATGTAATCGACCATACCCTTCATATCCGGGAAACGGCCATTGGTTCTCAGGGTGCCGTCGGGGTGCCGGAGCTCGCCTCCCACCACGGGGTCATCTGAGTTGGCCTTTACCATCCAGCAGTCGTCGATGTTCACATAATCATATCCAAAATCCGCCATTCCGGTGGCTATGAGCTGGTCGGCGGCATTGCGCATGATTGAGTCGCTGACCCGGTCGTAGTGAATATACCAGCTGTTCCATCCCATTGAGGGGGTCAGCATGAGGGTGTCGCCCACCACAATGTTGAAATCCCGGCGGGATTCGCCATGGAGGTTACGGGCGCCGAGGGCAACCCGGTATTCGCCCCTTTCTGTCATCCGGCCTGTGATGATCCCTGAAGCAGCATCCAGTTTCAGTGTCGATGGCAGTCCTTCGGCCGTGAATTCAATGGGCCGCACCCCGGTGCAGGGGATGCGGTAAAGGAAGGGTGAACCGGGACGGACGCCGTATATTTTCGGACCGTTGATTCTCGGTGCGGCCGGTGCCGGAGGAGTGAGCAGGTATGGTTCTTCAACCACGGCAGCTTCCGCGGCCTGACCGATTTCGCCCCGGTGGGTAATTTCAACGCCGGCCCAGTTGGCATGGTCAAAGTCGATGCCATCGCCGGCACCATCGACCAGAAATCCCAGCTTTTTGACCCCGCGGAGGGAGACATCGAAAGCAAGAGCCGGGTCGCCGAGTTTCATGATTCCGCTCTCCCACAGCACCTTCTGGTCGCCAACCAGATAAAATCTTATTGAGGCCGGTTCAGCGGCGTTGTCGTCGACCCCGGTTTTGCCGGTGATCCGC
>CAYGOU010000019.1:5898-6851 GCA_964351455.1 uncultured Porphyromonadaceae bacterium | reverse complement strand
GGTTAAGCAAAAAGGCACTCACCGCGTGGGTGCCGACGCCGTTTTCGAAGAGTTCGCCGGCGATGCTGAGCGACTTCTGCTGAATGCTTTGGTTGACCTGTGCTTTGCCCCATCCTGCCGACATGGAGGAGAGGTCGAGCTGGTCGAGCCTTGTTACCGCAGACGGTTGGCAGCTGGAGAGAGTGACGAGAGTGACTAAAGTGACTAAAGTGACAAAAGTGACAGGAGTTAATGGGGTTTTGGTTTTCATGGGGGTGCTGGTTACTGGTTACTGGTTGCTGGTTACTGGTTGCGGAGTGGTTTGAAGGTGAAGCGGTAGAGCATATCTTCGCCGAACCACATGGCGAAGTTGGTGCCCCAGACGTTGTTGAAAAGGTTGATATGGAAGCCTTTAGAGAGATCGGGTTGTTCGTTTGTGAAGTTCAGCAGGGAGGGTGCCCCCGGGGCGATCAGGAAAGCATCCAGGGTCTCGAAACTGAAGCCGCCCGGTTGGTCATGGCATGAGATCCCGCTTTGTACGCCGTGAAGTTGACGGTTTCCATTTCTGACCACATCGAAGGGATCAACGGGTTCACCCATTTTGTCAAGCGACCATTGCGATTCTGAATTCAGGATGGGATTAAAGCCGAGCCAGATGGCTTCGGGCATCCGGTTGGCCGGCTTGTCAAACCAGGAGCATTGAATTTCCATTTCAGCCTTCGCATCCGGCAGGCGGTACTGCATGATCACCTGCGCTGGAGCTCCGGTGCCCGACAAGTTGATTCCGCGTAAGAGCACCCTGAAAACATCCGCATCTCTTTCTCTTTTATGAAGGATTACCTTTGGTTTGAAGGCATGGATGGCTGAAACCGCTGAAGTTTTATCGAGACCCGGCTTGCCAAAATCTGACAGTGCCCAGCTGGGTCGCTGGGTCAGATACTGATCGTAAAAACGGTTGTAGTCACTAGCAGAAA
>CAYGOU010000019.1:0-5888 GCA_964351455.1 uncultured Porphyromonadaceae bacterium | reverse complement strand
CAGAAAAGGTCTGATAAATGAAAGTGCCAAAAGGATGTTGCTCATCGCACCAAATCCTTTTGCTTTTATTCTCCTGGAGGAAGTCGACCGACCCGTTGTCAGGATCGAAACGGATCACAAAATGGTTGCAGCGGATCTTCTTACCTAAATCCCTGATCTCCTTAAATTCCTCATTATCCGGAGGAACAGGCCGCAATAACTGCAATCTGCTGTTCGCTTCAAAAGCCAGTGCTTCTGGTAAGGATTCCACCGCCTCTGTGAGGTACTCCCGTTTTTCGCGCCACGATTCTTCGATCTTCAGAAAATTGGACTTCGCTCTGGACTTCTGAAAATCAGCCGGCTCATAAATCTCCCAATCCTTCAGATGGGTTTTCACATCCAGTCCCCAGGTGTGTTCAGCCACGCGCAGCAACTTTTCCCCAAAATCAAGATCCCCGGCGCTGTGCATTTTCAGTTTTCCGTCCCTGATCCATTCTTTTCGCAGTCTTGAAAGCTCCCTGAAATCGGCCATCTTGCGCGGATCGCTTGCGGCTCCATGAATCCAGGTATCCCCCATTTCATGAGTGACCAACGGCAGCGATTCCAGATCAGGCAGGATGTCGGCAGCTACGGCATCGAGGGTGGATGCAACCACTTCCGCAGCCGGAAACTGCGTACGAAGCTGAGCATAGATCCTGTTGATCTGTTCGAGGGAATGCGGACCGTGATTATCGCCCGTAAAATTGACCGAAACGGCTACATGCTTATTTGGCAGGTGCATCAGGCTGCCATAATCCATCTGATACATTAAAATAATTTTCTCTCCATTCGGATTTTGCCAGGTGCAAAGCGGAGGTACATCGGGTGGCGTGGAGGCCGGATTTACGCCAATGTGGAGAAACTTCACCCCTTCATGCGCCAGCACGGATATGATGCTTCGGGTATGTCCGGGCACATCGGTCATCTTTGCCGCTATGGTTGTTTTGCCAAACCGCCGGTCGAGCTCCTTCGAAAGCTGAATGCCCAGCCTGAAAAGGGAAGAATCAGCCAGTTCACTGTGGGTGGTATGCGGCAGGGCATGCCAGACGATATCGCCATCCTCGATGGATCGCTCCATGCGTTTCCGGTTTTCGGGCGATGCTTCCTGCAAATACCTCCACAGGAGCCACGATCCTGTAGTCCAGATGTAGCGGTCTCTATTTGCAGCTGCTTTGATCTGTGTTGCCAGATCAAGGGCCTTCGGAATAAACTGATCGAAATAAGTATGAATAACCTCACCGGACAGCCGGGTAAAACCAACATCCAGATGGGTTTTGAAAATCACATGCACCTTTGCTACTTCACTGGCATTCTGCAGATTCTGACCAAACAGCCAGTCGGGAGCCATCAGGGTCATACCTGTCGTGGCGCCTCCAACTTTGAGAAAACATCGTCTTTTCATAGGTATTTCGGGATACTAAAGATAATCAGAGCGCAGGTGCCACATCCAATTTTTTGCAGGAATTTGTACTTTGCCTTAAAATCGAAAGCATGGCAAAAGATTGGAAAGAGCGTCTGGGGGTGGTTTATTCGACCAATCCGGATTTTCAGTTTGAGAAGGAGCATGAAGAGGTGGCTGAAACCCTGCCTCCCCAGCAGCAGAAACTGATCGTGCAGCTCGACAAAAAGAACCGCAAAGGAAAAGTGGTCACCCTTGTGAGTGGGTTTGTGGGCAGTGATGAAGATCTTGAGACGCTTGGAAAAATGCTTAAAACAAAATGCGGCGTAGGGGGAACGGCGAAGGAGGGCGAGATCCTCATACAGGGAGATTTTCGCGAGAAAATTGCACAGATCCTGCTGGGTGCCGGATATAAGGGGACGAAGGTGAGCGGACGATAAGCGAAAGGCGAGACGCGAGAAATGATGAGTGATGAGTGATGAATGATGAATGAGGAAATGTGAAAATGAGCACCTCACCCCCTGGCCCCCTCTCCCAAGAGAGAGGGGGAACCAATTAACAAGTTTCATTAGACATTAGACATTTAACATAAAATATTACTGTAGTCCGTAAACCGTAAACCTAAAATCGTAAACCTAAAACCGTAATCCGTAAACCCACTCCCCAGCCTCACCATTGATAAGCTAGCCTCATGTATAAGACCCTCATCCTCATCGTCGTTGCCTCGGTTCTGAGCTGTTGTGGGGATGCCGTCACCAACAAGCGTGATGGTTTTGACCCGATATCTTCTGACCTGAATCTTAAAACCCCTTACTCCGATCCCCTGCCGGTTTTGCGCAGCTCGTTTCAGGAACCTCCCCCCGAAGCCCGCATCCGGGCCTACTGGTGGTGGCTCAACGGAAATGTGACCCTTAGCTCCATCACCCGCGATCTCGAAGAGATGAAGGATAAGGGATACGGTGGCGCCCTGCTCTTCGATGCCGGTTCATCAAATTACGCGGTCGCCCATAAAACCAGGCACGGTCCGGATTTTGCCTCGCCCGAATGGATCGCTCTGCTTGAACATACGGTGAAGGAGTGCGACCGGCTCAACCTCGCACTGAGCCTCAATATCACCAGCGGCTGGAACCCGGGCGGACCCTCCGTCACACCGGAAGATGCCATGAAAAAACTGACATACAGCGAATTAAAGGTGTCGGGCCCTCAGCATTTTGCAGATTCCCTTCCCCGTCCCGATTCGCTCCTGTTTTATCAGGATGTTGTGATTCAGGCCATCCCCGTTCTGCCCGATGCCGGCAACATCACTGTTTTCAACTTTCCTCACAAGAGCCTGAATCAGGCACTCGGCTGGAAAGGGATCTATCCGCTGTATAAACTGAGGGAAACGGGTCCCGATTCGCTGGCACCTCAGGGGATCCCGAAAAGAGAGATCATTAATCTAACCTCAAAATTCAAAGATGGGGTGCTCACCTGGGATGTTCCGGAGGGTGAATTTACCATCATCCGCATGGGGATGACATGCACCGGTGCCCGGGTATCAACCCACAGCGACGGCTGGGGCGGACTCTCTTTTGACCATCTCAGCGAACAGGCTTTTCGGAACTACTTTGATGAAGTGGTTGAGCCGATGATCATCGCCGCGCAAGCGGCAGGCAACAGCCTGAAATACATCTATTCAGACAGCTGGGAGATGGGAGTTGCCAACTGGACCGAAGATTTCATCAATCAATTCAAGCGATTCAGAGGATATGATCCAACACCGTGGTTACCGGTGTTGACCAACCGGGTGGTGGAAACCCGCGTTGAAACCGAGAAATTCCTGAAAGATTTTCGCATGACCGTAGGCGACTGCATCGCAGAGAATCACTATGGGGTATTCAGGAGACTGGCCCACGCAAGGAAACTGGGACTGCATCCCGAGTCGGGCGGTCCGCATTCAATACCGGCCGATGCACTCAAATGCCTGGGTCGCAATGACTTTACCATGGGGGAATTCTGGGCCCGTTCAAATACCCACCGGATTACCGAACCCGAGCGACTGGCGGTCAAGCAAAGCGCCTCGGCAGCCCATACCTACGGCATGCGTTTCGTCGCCGCTGAAGGTCCCACCAGCATCGGTCCCCAGTGGGAACGCTCGCCCCGCGACCTGAAAAATGTGATCGACCGGGTGTTCTGCTCGGGCGTCAACCGCATCGTCTGGCATACCTTTACCGGCAGTCCTGTTGAAGAGGGACTCCCCGGCACCGAGTACTTTGCCGGCACCCATCTCAACCCGAACGTGACCTGGTGGCCCGTTGCCGGCGCGTTCACCGGCTACCTGAACCGCTGTCAGTATCTGCTGAGCCAGGGATTGTTTGTGGCCGATGTGCTTTATTACTATGGCGACGATGTTCCGAACTTTGTTTTTCTGAGGGAAGAGGAACCCGATTTTCCCGATGGGTATCATTGGGACAAATGCAACCGTGAGGTGCTGGAGAGCCGGCTGAGTGTGAAGGATGGGAGGATTGCGTTGCCTGATGGGATGAGTTATGGGATGCTGGTGGTGAGGGATTGGGAGCAGATCGACCGGGAGGTGCAGAAGAGGGTGATGGAGTTGGTGAGGAGAGGAGCGATTGTGCTAAGGCAGAGGGCAGAGGGCAAAGGGCAAAGGGAAAGGCAGGAGGGCAGGAAGGCAGGAAGGCAAAGGGGAAGTTTGATGAATGAAGAGAGAAGTATTAAGGAGGTTGGGAGGGGGATGGTTTTTGAGGGGTATGAGGTGATGGAGGTGTTGGGGGAGATGGGTGTTAGGCCGGATTTGGAGGTATTAAGTGAGAAGGAGGATACGAGGCTTGATTTCATTCACCGGAGTTTGCCGGATGCGGAGATCTTTTTTGTGGTGAACCGGTGGGCGTGGGATTCGATTCAGGATTACAGATACAGGTATATACCAGAGTCGCCAAACCGTTATGACACGGTTGAGCTGGTATTGAGGCAGGCCTACGGTGTTCCTGAGGTGTGGAACCCCATGACCGGAGAGGTGGAGGAGATCCTCGACTTTGAAATCAGGGATGGAAGGATGAGAATTCCGATGGTTTTCGGTCCTGAAGAGTCGAAGTTCATTGTGATCCCCCACCCGATCAGGGATTCGGGAGATGACCGGTCCACCACAGTCTCAGAACGCTCAAATACCGGAACCTTTGCCCGATCTTCTGGTGAAGAAGATCCTTTGCCCGCTGAACTGCCGGACATCGATCTTTCTGCTGCCGCTTGGACCTTGCGGTTTAACCCTGCATGGGGACCTGCTGAACCGATCCGGTTGAAAGAGTTAAGATCCTGGACCCAATTTGAAGATCCTGAAATCCGATACTATTCTGGATCGGCGACCTACAGCACTACGATCGAACTCCCGGATCACCGGTCGGGATGGTTATATACCCTGGATCTTGGAAATGTTCAGGAGCTTTGCCAGGTGCGTATCAATGGCCGGGATACAGGCACCTGGTGGTTTCCTCCATTCAGGGGAGAAATCGGCAACCTGCTCAGGTTGGGAGAGAACCAGCTTGAAGTCACGGTGTATAATCTCTGGCCCAACCGTCTGATCGGCGATGGCAGGCTTGAGGCTGAACAGCGGCGTACCCGCACCAACGTGAGCAAGTTCAACGGACAGGATGCTGAAAAACATATGCGAGTTTCAGGTTTGATGGGTCCGGTAAGGCTCACTGTATCATACAATCCTGATTAAACCTTCATACCTTTATGTGATCCAAAACCCACATGCCAAATCCCAAACTATGAAAAACCAATTTTTCTCCGCCATTATCGGGATGATGCTCATCCTCCCGGCCTGTTCGGGTCTCGGCGAACTGCCCACCACCTGGGGATCCAGTGCGGGATCTCCGGATGTGAAACCAACCGGGTTTCATGCAGACACCCGAACCGGATGGATGGTTTACAACGACAGCACGCACATGCATTTTGCCTTCAGCTTTTTCGATCCCAGGGTTCAGGCCCTGGTATTGCAGCATGGGATGACGGTATTCATCGATCCAACTAAAAAGATGAAGGAGGATATATCCCTGAAGTTTCCTCTGATCAAGCGTGAAATCGTCAGAGGCGTGATGGAGGAGGGGCAGAAGCTGGTTCAGCAGCAAAGCAGAAACCGTCAGCAGCGCACCACTACCGACATGCTGCTCGAGCAGGCCCAGGGATTTGAACTGCAGTGGAAAAACGGGGATCAGTTCATCCAGGTCAATCCGTCGCTCGAGCAGACCGACTTTCACACCTTCATCGGCGTGGATACCGCCGGGGTGCTGAACATTGTGATGGGGGTACCTATGAACTACATCCATGCGGAGGGACTGAATGCACTGGATCAGCTGGTGATCGGACTACGGTTCGGACTTTCGGCTGCTGAGCAGCAGGCGGCGGGACAGACAGCCCGGCAGGGAGCAGCAGGGGCCTCCATGGGCGGAGCGGGAGCTATGGCCGGAGC
>CAYGOU010000018.1:0-19796 GCA_964351455.1 uncultured Porphyromonadaceae bacterium | reverse complement strand
TGGAATCATCCTTCCTGATGAGTCTGAGGTAATCAGGTTTCTTACCGCATGGGGTTCAGATATGTCTCAGGTCAACCTTACAATGGGCTGGCCGGTGGTTCAAACCAGGGTTGCGGGTCTCTTTGGTGTTATTTTAAGGCTTCCTTCCGTGGTCATCAGAAAAGATCAATTCTCTTACATTCCTGTTGGCCTGATCAGGGATCTGATCAATCATCCTTTCATGGAGGAACTCGCCTTGACCTCAGATGAAAAAAGAGGGTCGCTGGCAAAACTGGATGATAGTGCCTGGGTAACGACGGATGAAATATTAGACCTTCCTCTCCTGGGGGATTTTTTTCCCCGGGGAGAAAACCAGGATCTTGTTTCGTTGCTCCTGAAAGCTTGCAAAATGATAGAGCCGGTCTTGAACCGCTTTGACCCGGTTGAAGAGGTTACCCATAGTATGCTGGTTGAGTGGCTGCAGAATCTTGATAAGGCAACCGCAGACTCTCAGAATCAACCCGGACCGGAAGAGCTGTCAACCCTGTTTGAAATGTTCTTTCTGAAAAAGAGGGTCACCATTGAATCCGATCCGAAAGCTCCGGTGCAGGTTTGCGGAATGCTTGAGACCCGGCTCATGGATTACGATCACCTTTTAATTCTTTCGTTCAATGAAGGGGTCTGGCCCTCGGGCCAGCTGCCCGGTTCGATGATTCCCTATTCACTCAGGAAAGCAGTGGGGATGCCAACTTCAGAGCACCGGGATGCCATGTATGCCTATTATTTCTATCGTCTGTTGCCGCGGTGTAAGAGTATCCAGCTTTATTACACCGCCGGACGAAAGGATGAGGGTGGAGTAGCCGGTGAAAAGAGCCGTTACATTCATCAGCTTCGACACACAGAGGGCTTTAAGGTCATGGAGCAGAAGTATTCTCCCATCCTCAAAGTCCTTAACCTCGGACCGGTTCCAATGCACAAGGATCACTATGTGATGCAGCGGTTGAATGATTTTGTCACTGAAGGTGAGGTTAAGCACAGCCTGTCTCCAACTGCCCTAACCACCTATCTTGAATGTCAGCTAAAATTTGCCTACCGTTACATACACAGGTTGAGGGAACCCGACCAACTTCCCGATATAACAGAGCCCAGGGTATTTGGCCAGATTCTGCACGGTTTGATGGAGGATTTGTACAAACCATTTCAAGAAACAGAAATCGGACCTGAAAATGACTGGTTTGCAAAACTCCTGGATGATTCAGGACTGCTTGAAGAGGCGCTGAACCGGAGGGTTGTGAGAGAGCTTAATGGATGGAAACCCGGAATGTTCAGAGATGGGCTGGTGGAGATCACCATCGGTATGATCCGGGAGTATACCAGGGCAATTCTTAAGCACGACCTATCGCTTGTGCCATTCAGGATAATGAAGGTTGAACAGTTGATCGGATTCAGGTTTCCGTTTGTGGTTCATGGAGGTGAGAAACTGGTCAGGTTTGCGGGCAAAATTGACCGAATAGATCAAAAGGAAGGAGAGATCAGGGTAATTGATTACAAAACTGGAGACGCCCTTCTTGACTTAAAGCAGGTTGAGGATCTTTTCGATATGGCAAAAGCGTCAAAACGCAAGGAGATTTTCCAACTTATGTTTTATGCCGAGTACCTGGTAAGAGAAGAGAGGGTAACATCCCCATTGAAAATGGGTCTTTATCGGGTCAGGGCTCTCCGATCAGGAAAACCGGATACTCTGGTGACCTTGAACAAAGCTGATGCGGCTGAATATGGCAATCTCAGAGAGGCCTTTTGTGAAGGATTAAGCCGCCTGCTGGCTGAAATTTGGGAACCTGACCTGCCCTTTTATCCTACAGAAGATCTGAACCATTGCAGGTATTGTGAATTTGCCTCCCTCTGCCGGCGCGACTGAAGTTGCTTAACCAAGAAGATCAGGTCTCAATCGCTGAGTCCTTTCAAGGGATTGCTCAAGTTTCCAATTCTCAATCTCCCGGTCGTTACCAGAAAGCAAAACATCAGGGACCTTCCATCCACGGTATTCAGCGGGTCGCGTATATAGCGGAGGTGCCAGCAGGTTGTCCTGAAACGAATCGTTAAGCGCTGATTCTTCATCCGATATGGCTCCTGGTATGAGCCTGACAATGGCGTCGGTCATGACAGCGGCTGCCAGTTCTCCTCCGGTAAGTACATAATCCCCGATTGAGATTTCCCGGGTCACCAGGTGGTCTCGTACTCTCTGGTCAATCCCTTTATAATGACCGCAAAGTATAATGAGGTTGTTTAGGCATGATAAGTGGTTTGCCATCCCCTGACTGAACTTTTCTCCGTCAGGTGAAGTGTAAATTATCTCATCGTAGCTGCGTTTTGACTTAAGGTCGTTGATGGCCCTGTCAATGGGTTCTATCATCAGTACCATGCCTCCTCCTCCGCTATAGGGATAATCATCAATGCTCCGGTAGTTGCCGGTGGCATAGTCCCTGAGATTTACCAGATGAATTTCGACGAGTCCTTTTTCAGCAGCCCGTGATACGATCGAATGGCTAAGGGGACTATCAAGGATTTCAGGAAGGCCGGTAATGATGTCGATTCTCATGGAGGTTTTTTACAAAGATAAGGAAAGCGACATGAATGAAAATGACAAAATGGCAGTACAGTGGGCGATAAAAATGCCAAGTTGGCATATTGTTGAAAGGGTTTTATGCCATAACAATACGCTTTGGCGAATGGTACACTGTTTGAAAATAATCGGGAGAGAACAAAACAATTAAATAGAAAGGAAAATAATCATGACACTAGTAAGATTCAACAGTCCGGATTGCATGAGCAGCAGGAAGTATAATCATCCTGCCGGTGAATTGTTTGGCAGATACCTGTTCGAGAGGGAAATGAAGGTTGAGACCCGGGTCCCTTCCAATATTCTCGAAACCGAAGAGGCCTTCAGGATCGAATTGGCCGTTCCTGGTTACCGAAAAGAGGATATCAACATCCAGGTACAGAACCGGGTTCTGACCGTATCAGCAAAGCAAGCTCAGCCTGAAATTAGCGACCGTGAGCGGTATACCCGCCGGGAATTTAAACCGGGTTCGTTCAGCAGAAGCTTCAGACTTTCAGATTGGGTTGATGGAGATAGCATTGAAGCAGCATATGAGCATGGAATACTGATGCTTACCATTCCCAAGAAAGAAGAGGCCAAAGAAAAACCAGCACGGGAAATCGAGATCAAGTAAGGTTGACTTTTTTTATGGTTAAGAACCTGCCAATGCTTGTAAGCAATGGCAGGTTCTTTTTTTGGCAGAAAACGCTAATTTTACCTGTTTGTACCGAGAAAAGCGGAAATAAAAAAGGGTTATCTTTGTCATCGTACGCACAATGGGTTAAACCCTTTTGCCTGTTCGAATGAACAACTCAGAAATCTGAGGTTATGTTGAATTAATGTCAAGATCATGTCTGAAAAAGAAGCGATGCGTGAAGATGGACTGAGTCCGGAATTACCAGAAAATCAGGGTTCAGAAGCCGTCGCTGGAGAAGCGGATGTTTCAAGCGCAGGAGTAATCGATGAAGAAAAAGCTGTCGGGGAAGTGATTCTGCCCGCCAAAAAGAAGCGTAAGAAAGCCGAATCCCCGCCTGATGAAGAGTCTTCAGAACCGGAGATTCCTGCTCCTGTACCTGATCCTTCCGGCCCGGGAGAGGAGTTGCCAAAAGAAATTATTGAAGAAAACCCATTAGAGACTTCTGATTCTCAGGCGCAGCATAATGATGAGGAGAAATCCGTCAGCGACGTAGATGAGAAGTCCGAAACCGGATTGCCTTCATTGAATTTAGACTATATCCGACACAATAAACAGGAGTTGGTTGAGGCAGCCAGAAATTTGCTTTTGCTAAGATCCGTTCAGGAGACAGCAACCGACCTTGAGAACATCCGGTCGGTCTTTTACAAAAAGCATAACCTGGAATTGGCTGAGAAAAAGAAGCACTTTCTGGATGAGGGGGGACTGGAAACCGATTTTGTCCCGCTACCGGATCCGCTGGAAGAGGAGTTTAAGGAACTATTTGAGGAGTTCAGGGTTCGCAGGAATGAGTTTTTCAGGGCCCAGGAAGCTGAGAAGACTACCAATCTTGAGAAGAAGCTAGCGATCATAGAGCAGATCAAGAACCTGGTGAACACCCAGGAATCCATGAATAAGACCTTCAATGAGTTTCGCGACCTGCAACGATTGTGGAGGGAGACCGGTCCTGTACCCCAGAGTGAACTTCACTCACTGTGGGAAAGCTATCACCACAACGTTGAGGTTTTCTATGATTACATCAAGATAAATAAAGAATTGCGGGATCTTGACCTGAAGAAGAACATGGAAATCAAGATCCAGATTTGTGAACAGGCTGAGCAGTTGCTGCTTGAACCTTCTGTGGTAAAAGCCTTCAATGAATTGCAAACCTTTCATACCGAGTGGCGTGAGGTGGGGCCTGTCCCCCGTGAAAAGCGAGATGAACTCTGGGATCGGTTCAAGGAAGCTACCAATCAGATCAACCGAAAACACCAGGAATTTTACCAGACCCTCAAGGATGAGCAGAAAAAGAACCTGGATGCAAAAACTGAACTCTGTGAAAAGATAGAGGAGATCAACACTAAAGAGATCGCAACTCCAAAGGATTGGAACGAGTATTCCCGCGAGGTGGTCAATTTGCAGAAGATCTGGAGAAGCATAGGATTCGCACCCAGAAAGGATAACAACCGGATTTATGATCGTTTCAGGAAGGGGTGCGACCAGTTCTTTGACCGCAAACGACACTATTTCTCGTCTCACAGGGATGTTCAGCAGGAGAACCTTCAGCTGAAAACCGACCTCTGCATGCAGGCTGAAGCATTAATGAGCAGCACCGAATGGAGAAAAACTACCGAGGACCTGATTAATATCCAGAGAAAATGGAAAGAGATTGGCCCTGTTCCGAGAAGGTATTCTGACGCATTGTGGAAGCGGTTCAGATCAGCTTGCGATACTTTCTTTCAAAGAAGGTCTGAGCATGTTGACAATCAGGATAACCAACAGGTGGATAACCTGAAAGCCAAGGAAGCTTTGGTCGAAATGGTCAAATCTTTTGAATTCTCTCAGGATCAGAACCACGATCTGTCAATCCTGAAGCAGATACAGAAGGAGTTTACCGAAATCGGCCATGTGCCTGTAAACAGAAAGGATGAAGTCAACCGGATGTTCAGAGAAGCCATACATCAGCTTTTTGATCAGTTGGAGATTGATGATTCGAAAAAGGAAATTTTGAGATTCCGTGAAAAAATTGATAATTTGGCCCAGTCCCCCAAAGGCAACTCCCGCATGCAAGCCGAGCGGGAAAAACTCGCAGTTAAGTTGAAACAACTTGAGACTGATATTGTGCTTTGGGAAAACAACGTCGGATTTTTCTCCAAGTCCGAGAAATCTGAATCCCTGATTCGCGAAGTGCAGAGTCGCATCGAACAGTCACATGAAAGAATCAAAATTCTTAAGCAGAAAATTGATCTCATCGACAGATCAGATTCCTAAATCAAACTACTAATTTCACCTGACAGGAATGAAACGTTTTTTATCGATTGTGCTATTCTTTGGCCTGTTATCAGGTTTCGCGTTTTCGCAGAACGCGGTGGTAAGGGGCTTTATTTACAATCAGGACAATGGAGAACCTCTTATCTCAGGAAGCGTTTATCTTGAAGGTACCACCTTCGGCGCTGCCACCGATGTTGACGGTTATTTCAACATATCACGAGTGCCTCCCGGTACCTACACCCTTGTGGTCAGTTCTGTCGGGTTTGAGCCCTTCAGTAAACAGATCACGGTAAAAGCCAACGAAATCCTTTCTGAAAGAATCAACCTGAAAGAGCTGGTCAGTGAACTGGATGAGGTGGTCATCTCCGGAGAAAGGCAGCAAATGAGAACCCAGGTCAAGACTTCGGTGGTCAAGGTGACTCCCAAGGAAATGTCGAGAATACCGACCGTGGGAAGTGAGCCCGACCTGGCTCAATACCTGCAGGTTTTGCCCGGTGTCATATTTACAGGAGACCAGGGGGGACAGCTCTACATCCGAGGTGGCGCTCCAATTCAGAACAAAGTGTTGCTTGATGGTATGATTGTGTATAATCCGTTTCACTCAATAGGACTGTTCTCCGTATTTGATTCAGACATCATCCGGGTTGCCGATGTCTATACGGGTGGTTTCGGTGCCCAATACGGCGGAAGGATATCGTCAATCATGGACATAACAACTCGCGATGGTAATAAAAACCGTTATTCGGGTAAGTTCTCAGCAAGCACCTTTATGGCCAAGGCTCTTCTTGAAGGTCCGATAAAGAAAGCCAAGAGCAGCAGCGACGGATCATCCTCATTCGTGTTTACGGCCAAACACTCTTTCCTGGAGGAGTCCTCAAAGGTTCTCTATTCATACATAGATACGGCCGGATTGCCCTTTAATTTCACAGATATTTACGGTAAGGTTTCATTCAATGCAAGAAATGGCAGCAAGGCCAACTTTTTTGGATTCAATTTTTCTGACCAGGTTACCTACCGGGGTATTACCGATATCGGCTGGACATCATCCGGTATGGGTTCCAATGTTGTTTTGATCCCTGAAAATTATGCCGCCCAAATAAAGGCCAACGTTGCTTATTCATCCTATCACATTCGGATGACCGAGGCCGATCAGCAACCCCGCGAGAGCTCGATCAACGGTTTTAATGTGGGCCTGCAATTCATCTACTTCTTTGGTAAGGATGAGCTTGACTATGGGATCGAAACCCTCGGATTCAACACCGACTTTAACTATTTCAACTCAGTTGGTCGGAAAATCACCCAGCAACAGTATACAACAGAGCTTGCAACCTTCGCCAGGTACAAAATGACCCTGGGCAGGTTTCTCATCGAGCCCAGCTTCAGATTGCACTATTATGCATCCCTGAGTGAGACTTCACCCGAACCCAGAATCGGCTTAAAATATAATCTGAGCGACAATTTCAGACTTAAAATGGCCGGAGGTGTCTACTCACAAAACCTGATTGCAGCTAACTCCGACCGCGATGTGGTCAACCTTTTTTATGGATTCCTGTCAGGACCAGAAAACGTTCAGGTTGAGTTCGACGGCAAACCGATCAAATCAAAACTTCAAAAGTCCAACCATGCGATTCTTGGTTTTGAATTTGACCTTACCAAGAGAGTCCTCCTCAATGTAGAAACCTATATCAAGGATAATATTCAGCTGACCAATATCAACCGGAACAAGCTGTATGACGATTCCAGTGAAAACCAGGATAAACCAGCCTACCTCAGGAAGGATTTTATCATCGAAACCGGAAAGGCCTATGGTTTCGACTTTCTGATGAAGTATGATTATAGGCGCCTCTATCTTTGGGCTGTTTATTCTCTAAGCTGGGTAACCCGGTACGATGGGGTAATTGAATATCCGCCCCACTTCGATCGCCGCCACAATGTTAACCTGGTCGGTTCATACAATTTTGGAGAGGACCTCAGTTGGGAGTTCAGCACCCGCTGGAATCTGGGTTCAGGTTTCCCCTTTACCCAAACCCAGGGCTTTTACGAAAAAATTCCTTTTCATGATGGCATAAACACCGATTATACCACCGCAAACGGCGAACTAGGAATTGTTTACGGTCCATTGAACCAGGGAAGATTGCCCTATTATCATCGTCTGGATGCTAACCTTAAAAAAACCATCGCCACCGGACAAGACAGTGAAATTGAGATTACCATCAGCATCACAAACGTTTATAACCGGCAGAACATCTTTTATTTTGACCGCATCCGCTATGAAAGGGTGAATCAGCTTCCCTTCATGCCTTCCATAGGTATGAACTGGACATTCTAATTTCTTATGGCAGCAAGGTTAACCAGGTATATCTTTGTAACCGGTGGGGTAACCAGTTCTCTGGGCAAGGGCATCATATCGGCATCGCTCGCAAAACTGCTCCAATCCAGAGGTTATAAGGTAACGATTCAGAAGCTTGATCCATATATCAACGTGGATCCGGGTACCCTGAACCCTTACGAGCATGGGGAGTGCTATGTTACCGAAGATGGCGCAGAGACCGACCTCGACCTCGGCCATTACGAAAGGTTCCTGAACGTGCCTACTTCACAAGCCAACAACATTACAACAGGCAGGGTATACCAATCGGTTATTAACAAGGAAAGAAAAGGAGATTACCTCGGTAAAACGGTTCAGATAATTCCCCATATCACCGATGAGATCAAAAGACGGATAAAAATTCTGGGATCCAAGGGGAAATTTGACTTTGTGATCACCGAAATTGGTGGAACGGTCGGTGATATTGAATCCTTGCCATATATTGAATCGGTCAGGCAGCTTAAATGGGAATTGAAGGAGCGGGTGCTTGTAGTTCATCTTACCCTGGTTCCCTACCTAAGCGCATCCGGTGAGCTGAAAACGAAGCCCACTCAACACTCCGTGAAGATGCTACTGGAAGAGGGGGTTCAGCCTGATGTCCTGGTGCTTCGTACCGAGCACGCCCTGAGCCGTGACCTGCGACGCAAGGTTGCCCTTTTCTGCAACGTTCATGAAAAGGCTGTGATCGAATCACGAGATGTGTCAACCATTTATGAAGTGCCTCTACTGATGTTCAAGGAGAAACTCGATGAGATCATTCTTGAAAAACTCGGACTTCCCGTTTCTGAGAAAGTTGATCTTGATCCCTGGCGCAGCTTTGTAAATAAGGTAAAACAGCCTAAGAGGAAGGTCAAAATAGGACTGATTGGGAAATATGTCGAACTGCACGATGCCTATAAATCCATTTCCGAGGCATTAATCCATGCCGGAGCAATGAACGACTGCAGGGTTGACCTCCAATGGATCCATTCAGAAAACCTCGAAAGCCAAGAGGTTAGTGAATTGCTGTCTGGCCTGAAGGGGATTTTGGTTGCACCGGGATTCGGACATCGTGGAATCGAAGGGAAGATTTTAGCGGTCAGGTACGCCAGAGAAAACCGGGTTCCTTTCCTGGGTGTCTGCCTGGGCATGCAATGTGCTGTCATTGAATTCGGAAGAAATGTACTCCATTATGATAAGGCAAACTCAACTGAAATGGAACCGAAAACTCCATTTCCTGTTATTGATCTGATGGAGGACCAGAAAGAGATCACTGAAAAAGGAGGCACCATGAGGCTGGGGTCTTATCTCTGCTCCTTGAAAAAGAAGAGCCTGGCACATCTGGTTTACAAATCATCAAGCGTTTACGAAAGACATCGTCACCGGTACGAGTTCAATAACGCCTACCTTAGTGCCTATGAAGCTGCCGGCATGATCGCTTCCGGAACCAATCCGGAAACTTCTCTGGTTGAAATCATGGAACTTCCGTCGCATCCTTTTTTTATAGGTGTCCAATTCCATCCTGAATACCGCAGCACGGTCATGAGCCCACACCCGCTTTTTGTCCATTTTGTAAAGGCGGCATTGGAATAAATGACTATTTTTACCCGCTCGAAAAATCTGAGAGTTTGATTTACAATGGATAGAAAATCATTGATAGGACTGTTATTGATCGGAGCCCTACTGATCGGATACAGTATTTTTACCCGCCCATCCAAGGATGAGATTCTTCGTCAGCAGGAGATCCGGGATTCCATCACACAGGTTCAGGTTCAGCAGCAGCTTGACGCAGAACGGTTATTGAATGCCCAGGAAAACATCAGGGATTCAGTTGAGGCTGCCACAAGCATCATCAATCAGGCCGATGAGAACTTTAAAAGGCTTGGAACATTTGCGTCTGCGCTTGAGGGTGCCGAGAACCGCATTGTGATGGAAAATGAAAAACTCAGACTTACTTTTACAACAAAAGGTGGGCGCCTATATTCCGCCGAACTGAAAGAATACAAAACCCATGATGGAGAACCGCTGCTGCTGTTCGACGGGGAGGAGACCAGGTTCAACATCCAATTCTTCGCTCAGAATAAAAGTATTGCCACACAGGATCTTTTTTTTGTCCCACAAACAGAGGATAATTACCTGATTGCAGACAAAGAGCAGAAGACGCTCATCATGAGGCTTCAGGCGGGAGAAGGGCAATACATAGATTACACCTATACACTGGAGCCTGATTCTTATCGGGTTGGTTTCAGCATCCACATGGAGGGTATGAACCAGCTTATAGCTGCCAATTCAACCTATATTGATCTGGATTGGGGTTTCCCTTTACGCCAGCAGGAGAAGGGGTATAAATTTGAATCCACCTATTCGACCATCTACTACAAGTTCTTCGGCGATGTGGTTGATAAGCTGCAGCCCCGCAAGAGTGGGAAAGCTGATCTTACCACCCGTGTCGAATGGATAGCTTTTAAACAACAATTCTTCAGTACCATACTGAGAGCTGATGAGTTTATGATCAGTGCCAGGGTTCAAACCGAAGATCTGGATCCCGAATCAGGTCATCTTAAGGAATGTTCGGCATCCATCAGTCTTCCCTATGAGAACAAGCAAAGCCTTGACATCCCGCTCTCATTTCATTTCGTACCGAACCATTTCAAGTCTCTTAAAGAGATGGGACACGAATTCAGTGAACTGGTGGATTTAGGGTGGCCTTTTATTTCCTGGATAAACAAGTGGTTTGTAATCAATATTTTTCATTACCTGGAGTCTGGAATCGGCAATTACGGCATCATCATCATCATTTTGACCATTTTCTTTAAGCTGCTTGTGATGCCACTTACTTACAGGTCAAACATCTCAGGGGCTAAAATGCGGGTATTAAAGCCTCAGATTGATGAGATTACCAAGAAGTTTTCAGCCGATAAAGCCATGGAGAAGCAGCAGGCCACCATGGCGTTGTATAAAAAGGCCGGAGTGAATCCAATGGGGGGATGCCTTCCTGCTTTGCTCCAGATGCCTATATGGCTTGCACTCTTCAGTTTCTTCCCTGCATCCATTGAGCTTAGGCAACAATCTTTTCTGTGGGCAAAGGATCTCTCCTCCTATGATTCCATCGTGAATCTTCCCTTTACCATTCCTGCATACGGCGACCATATCAGCCTCTTTACCCTGCTCATGGCGCTCTCCATGTTGGTTACCACCAAGATGAACATGGATCAGACGGCAACGGCACAGCCTATGCCTGGTATGAAACTGATGATGTATCTTATGCCTGTAATGATGCTGGTCTGGTTTAATTCTTACGCTTCAGGTCTCAGTTTCTACTATTTTGTTTCAAACGTTATTTCATACCTGCAGCAAATAATCATAAAGCGAACCATCAACGAGGATAGGATTCTGGCCAAGATCAAGGAGCATCAAAAGAAGCCGGTCAAGAAATCTTCGTTTCAGACCAGGTTGGAAGAGATGGCCAAGCAAAGGGGTAGTGTTCCGGCAAAAAAGCGATAGCCGGAAATCAAGTAAGGCTCTGTGAACTTCTTTGAAGTGCTACCATCTTAATCGCGGTAATTGCTGCCTCAATACCCTTGTTTCCATGTTTACCGCCGGCGCGGTCAGCAGCCTGTTGCTGGGTGTCTGTGGTCAGCAATCCAAAGATGACTGGACGGTTGTATTTCAGTTGAACCTCCATGCATCCTTGTGTCACCCCCTGGCAAACGAAATCAAAATGCCGGGTCTCACCCTGAATAACGCAACCCAGCAAGATCACAGCGTCTATCTCACAGGTTGTGAGCAACACCTGTGCTCCGAAAGGAAGTTCAAAACTGCCCGGAACCCTTCTGGTCAGGATGTCGGAAGGATCAACGCCATGCTTCACCAGGGTGTCAAAAGCTCCCTGTGCAAGAGCACTGGTGATTGCTTCATTCCATTCGGCCGTGACAATGCCTATCCGCATGCCAATTCCATCCGGAATCATTGAGGCATCGTAGTCTGAAAGATTTTGATTTATGGTAGCCATGGGATAAAAAAGGCCGGGGATACCGGCCTGAGTTTTGTTAAAGACTGGCTTCTGCCCGGGAAATGTATTTGTCGATGAATCGACCTTCATTTGACTCAGGATACTCTTCCTGAATCTCACGGTAGTATTCCAGTGCTTTCGCAGGAGAGCCTGATTTTTCAAGGATCTCAGCCGCCTTCATCAGGTATAGCGGGGTGGTGAAAGAGTTCGGTTTTCTCTTGGCAGCCTTCAGGTAATGATCGATCGCCTTGCTTTGTTCACCCAACTCCATATAAGCATCACCAATAGCACCAATGGCGATCGTCCTGATCAGTTTATCGTTCAGTTTGAATTTCACCAGGTGTTCAATCGCGGATTCAAAATCCCCAAGGTTGAGATAAGAAACACCGGCATAGTAATGAGCCAGACCCGCCGTCCTGGTAATGCCGTAATCATCGATTATATCCAGAAAACCCAGGTAATTCCCATCACCGTTCAATGCAAGGTTGAACGAATCCCTTTCGAAGTACTGCTCAGCTGCAAACATTTGGGATTTGGCCTCATCATCGCGCGGTTCAACAATAAACCGCCTGAACCCGAGCCATCCGCCTACTACCACCAGAACCGCTATGATTGCAATGGTAATGGTTTTCTGATACCGCTCGATAAAGTGCTCAGTTGAGGTCAGCGCCTGCTCTACTATAACCAGATTGTCGTCCTTCCGTCCTTTTTTTGAACTCGCCATATCCTTTATGTTGGTTTTCTTGAAAAACACGCAAATGTAGAACTTTTTAAGCTATTTTTAACCCTCCATGGATAATTTGTACCTCAAAAGATTACGATTGGCCAATTTCAAGAGTTACCGTGAGGTTGACCTTGAGTTTTCACCAAGGTTAAATTGCTTTGTGGGCAACAATGGTGCCGGAAAGACCAACCTCCTGGATGCCATGTATTACCTTTCGTTTTGCAAATCTTACTTCACGGGTCAGGATTTCGACCATGTCTTTCACGGGGAAGAGTTTTTTACCATTCAGGGTGCATATGAACTGGGAGGCCGTGATGAGTCTTTGTTATGCATCTCCAGGCGCGACCAGAAAAAGGTCTTTAAAAGAAACGACAAGGTGTATCCGCGGCTTGCCGATCACATTGGCCTTATTCCGCTGGTTATGGTTTCTCCTTCAGACAGCGGACTGATTACCGATGGCAGCGAAGAGCGCAGAAAGTACATAAACAGTGTTATTTCCCAATATAACCGGGAGTATCTGGATGATGTAATTCAATACAACAAGGCTCTGCAGCAGAGGAACAAATTATTGAAGGATTTCTCCCGAGGCAGCAAGGTTGACCTGTCATCACTGGAGGTATGGGACCAGATGCTAGCCGGTCCTGGACAGCGCATATTTGAGGCAAGAAAGGATTTCATCGAAAGACTACATCCAATCTTTCAGCACTATTACTCATTCATTTCTGAAGAGACTGAAGTCGTAGGCCTTGTGTACCGGTCGCAACTTGAAAATGGGCCCATGGATCAGCTCCTGAAAAACTCAGTTAAACGGGATCTTGCACTCCAGTTCTCGACCGTAGGGATACACAGGGACGAACTGGTCATGGAGCTGAAGGGATATCCCCTCCGTCAGCAGGGTTCACAAGGACAGCATAAGTCCTTTCTGGTTGCGCTTAAACTGGCACAGTTTGATTTCCTTCAAGAAATATCCGGTATGCCTCCTCTGATCCTGCTGGATGATATTTTCGACAAATTTGACGACCGGAGGGTGCTCAGGCTGATAGAGCTGGTGTCAGGCCATAAATTTGGTCAGATATTCATAACCGATAAGAATCCTCATAATCTTGAAGCCATTCTGAGGGAGATACCGGTCAAAAGCAATGTGTTCAGGATAGAGGATGGCTACGCCCGGCTTCAGAATGGCTCCTTAGCCTCATAAAAGCAGCGCAGGAATGAGAAGAACCGATTCAAGAACCCTTAGGGAAATCATCGGGGAGATTCTTAAAGAGTATCAAATAGATCGAAAGCTCAAAGAACGAGACCTGATTCGTCAATGGGAGGAGGTGGCCGGTATAAACGTCAGCCGATCAACCAGTGCCATATACATCAGAGAAGGTACACTTTACGTGAGCATCCGGTCGTCTGTCATCCGAAATGAATTGATATGGATCAGGGATGAGCTCAGAAAAGAACTAAACCGCAGGGCAGGGGAGGAGTTGATCAGGGAACTGGTTATCCGCTGAAGAATCACCTTTCAATCGCAGTCACTGCCAATAGGGTTCAGTAAATTGCCATGGCGGTCAAACCTTTCGCTACGGGAAAAGAAAAAGTCTGCCTCCACCATCGCCCTGCAATCGCTGTCTGATCCATGAACAGCATTTCTTTGAATGGATTCAGCAAATAGTTTGCGGATGGTACCCGGTTCAGCTTTTGATGGGTCAGTGTTACCGATCAACTTCCGATAATCCTCCACAGCGTTGTTCTTTTCCAGAATTGCAACTACGATAGGACCTTCGGACATAAAATCAACAAGCCCTTCAAAAAAGGGTTTACCTTTGTGTACCGAATAAAACTGCTCAGCTTGGGCTCTGCTCAATTTGGTGTACTTCATTGCTGCGATCCAGAACCCTGCCTGTGAAATCATTTTCAGGATATCGCCAATATGTTCGTGGGCCACGGCCCCCGGTTTAATGATGGTGAATGTGATGTTGCCCTTCATGTTATTTGGGTTTGATTGATAAAATTAGAAAATTCGTATTCTTTTTCAACGGATCGAAAAAAGATTGAATGGAAAAACCTTTTAAGACGAAATGTGTTGAAAATCAGGTTAAGGTATTTGGAAGAACCTTTGCTGAGCAACTGCTGCCGGACTTCCGGGTTCTCGTGGTTTCGCACAAAAATCCCGACGGCGATGCAATCGGATCTGCCCTTGGAGTAAGTAATATGCTGGAACAATCAGGTTTAAGATCAGACGTTATATTGCCGGATCCCTGTCCTGATTTTCTGAAATGGTTGCCTGGTTATAAAAAGGTTACCCATTTTGAGAGAAATCCAGGTAAGGTGGGTAAACTGATTGATGATGCCGATGCAGTCATTATGGTTGATTTCAACGATCCCGACCGCCTGGGCGAAATGAAAGCCCGCCTGATGGAGAGTCGGAGCATGAAGTTTCTGATTGACCATCATCCCGGTAACGGAGAATTTGCACATCATAAACTGATCTGTGTTGATTATGGTTCAACTGCTGAACTGGTTTATGATCTTTTTCGGAATCTGTATCCGGTTGAGTTTTTTTCCCGGGAGCTAGCCACCTGCCTGTTAACAGGCATTCTGACCGATACCAATGGCCTCATGGTCAACAGCTCCTATCCGGCAGTTTTCAGGGTAGTATCTGAACTCGTCGGTTTGGGTGCGGATAAGGAGGAGATTCTTGACCGCGTTTATAATCAGTTTTCTGTTAATAGGATGCGTTTGCTCGGTTATTGTCTCAATCAAAAAATGGTGGTAATACCTGAAATGCATACCGCATACATCTGGATCACCAAGGATGATCTCAAACAATTCGGTCATATAAAGGGCGATACGGAAGGATTTGTTAATTATCCCCTCTCGATTGCCGGTGTTAGGTTTTCCGTGCTTTTTACCGAGCAGGATGATCATATAAAGCTTTCGCTGCGGTCAAAAGGACTATTCCCATCCAATGCTGTTGCCTCAGAACATTTTCATGGAGGGGGTCATTTGAATGCCTCGGGCGGACGCAGTTTCATGCCAATGAAAGAAACCCTGGTCCATTTTGAATCCATTCTGAAGCAATATAAAGGGTTGATTTGATAGATTAAGTTGATATGCATGGTGTCAGTCTCATCTGCGTTTTTAGATCAATCAACAGGTATCTCCTCGTTGCTTTGCTTTCGGTACCCATTTTGTGGGGATGCGGTCCCAGAAGGATTGAATCCAGTAAAGTCCCTGTTAATGAGTATCAAGGTGAAGAGATGCTGGAGCTTAACAGGAAGCATACGAATAAACTTACGCAAATGGTCATGGATCTGGCGACCGCAAGGGGTTGGAACATCCGGCAGACCGGAACAGGACTCTTCTATGAGATCGTTGAACAATACCCTGATGTTGCCAACATCAAAACAGGGATGGTTTTTCAGGTTAATATGACCACAAATATTCTGTATCCGTCAGGTTATCAGATTGAACCGACCCGGCAGATTACGACGATCCGGTTGGGTTCAACTCCGCTTCTCAGGGGCTTTGAAGAAGGTTTGCAACTGTTGCATTCCGGCGATAGCGCCAGGCTTGTTTTGCTGCCTCACCTGGCCTATGGATTAACCGGTGATGAGAGTATTCCGCCAGGCGCTGTTCTGCTGATTGAGATGAGGGTGTCGGATGTCGAAGATTTGAATAAGAATAATTAAACTCAAGATGAAGAAAGTTGTATTTATTTTATTGTCAGTCAGTATTATAATGACATCCTGCGGAGGAGCCAAGGATGCCTTTAAGGAGCACCCAAGTGGCTTGATGTACCGGTTTATGGATATGAATCCATCCGGCATGACACCCTCAACCGGTGATATCCTGGTATTGTCGTTTTCAACTTACACTTCAGGGGGTAAGTTGCTTGAATCCAACGATTATTATCGTTTGCAACTCGGAACCCCGCTTTATAAGGGTGATTTCTTCACCGGATTGGCCATGATCCAGGTTGGTGACAGTGTTGCTTTCAGCCTGGATGCAGCCTCCTATTATGAAAAGACCAGAAAACGCGAATTGCCTGTGGAATTTGAAACGGGTGATCCGGTGATTATTCATCTTAGATTGACAGACATCCTTTCGCAAGACGAACTTGAGCAAGAAAGGCTTGGTATCTACCACAAGGATGAGGCACAGGAACAGCTGCTACTGGAGGATTATCTGAAAATCGCCAATATTACGGTAACTCCTACTGAGAGTGGTATTTATCGTGTGATAAAGGTTAAGGGAACGGGGAAAATTGCCCAGCCGGGTAATTCACTGAAAGTGCACTATACCGGAACGACCATTGACGGAAAGGTGTTTGATTCATCCCTTCAAAGAAACAATCCGATCGACTTTGTTTTGGGTGCGGGACAGGTTATTCCAGGTTGGGATGCGGCTTTCAAAGGAATGGAGCAGGGTACGGTAGCAAAGCTGGTCATTCCCTCGAGAATGGCATATGGTAAAGATGGGTACCAAAACATCATCCTGCCCTTTTCAACCCTGATTTTTGATGTAGAACTGATCGACGTGAAATAAAGAAATGATGCGTTTAAAAGAAATGCTTTTTCGGTGGAGAGGACTGGTAATGGTATATGCCATTCTTTCGGTTTGGCTTTGTTCCGCTTGTGAGCGCGAGACGGCGGCAGAAAAGGAGTATCGTCTTTTGCAGGAGTATCTTATAGAGCACAGTATCACCGTTTTACCTACCAATAGCGGACTGTACTACATCGAAATTCGCGAAGGCGTTGGAGCGGATGCCAAAGGCGGTGACGAGGTAAGGGTCAAGTACAAGGGAACCTTTCTGGATGGTTCTGTCTTCGATTCCGGAACCTTTACATTTACGATAGGTTTCGGCGAAGTCATCAGAGGCTGGGACGAAGGAATCAATTACATGAAGGAAGGGGGTAAGGCGCTCCTGATTGTGCCTTCAGATCTGGCATATGGGGCTGCCGGACGCGGAAATATTCCGGGATACTCCACACTGGTATTTGAAGTCGAGCTGCTCAACATTATAAACTAGATCAGGTTTCACTGGCCTATCAGAAAAACCGCCGGCTTTTTGTGGATGTCAGGTGTCTGGGATTTCCAGTAGGCAATCGATGTTGTCTTGACCCAGGATCCTTCGGATGTCAGATCTGCAGCGATGCAGAGAGATAGAGCCGGGTCAAGGGTGTTGACCAAATCCTGAAATAATTGCAGATTCCGGTATGGGGTTTCTATGAACAATTGGGTTTGATTGTGTCGCTTAACCAAAGATTCGAGTTCCTTGATCCTCCGGACGCGTAAAGGTTGTTTAACCGGGAGGTAACCGTTGAAAGCGAATGACTGGCCATTTAATCCGGATGCCATCAGGGCCAGAATGATCGAGGATGGCCCTGTCAGCGGCACAACTTCGATGCTCATTTCATGGGCCATTCTTACCAGATCAGCTCCCGGGTCGGCCACTCCCGGACATCCCGCTTCGGGCAGCAATCCTGCCGAACGGCCTTGAATGACCGGTAATAGTAAATCCATAAGCTCCTTCTGCCGGGTGTGTTCGTTAAGCATAGCCCACTCAATCTCCTGCAGCCGGTCCCGCATTCCGATCCTTGCCAAAAAAGCCCGCGCTGCCTTCTCTTCTTCGACAATAAAATAATCAAGGGTTCTTACAAGGTCAAGGATGCCGGATGAAATGACATGCTCAGGTCTACCCTGATCCAGAACGTTAGGAATCAAAAACAGTTTACCCTTCATTGGTGACTTCTGAGACGGTTTTAAAAAGGTCAGTCCGCAATATCCTCCATACCTGCATCCGGTATTGAATGGCAGTTATCACAACACCCCAACCATATCGAAGGCTTCTCCAGAAATTGATCGAACTGGCTTCGGGGTGGTAAACAGTCGGACAGGTTATTTCAGCGATGGAGTGGCCCTGAAACAAAATCTGGGCAAGAATCTGATTATCAAAAACAAAATCGTCGGAATTCGATCCGTAATTCACACTGCGCAAAACTTCTGCAGAGTAAGCCCTATAGCCCGTATGGTACTCTGAGAGTTTCTGTTTCATCATGATGTTCTGGAATAGGGTCAGAAGCCGGTTCGCTATGTATCTCCAGTATGGCATGCCTCCTTTTAATGCCCCACGGCCCAATATCCTGGATCCCAGCACTACTGGATATAAACCGCTGGCAATAAGGTAAATCATGGATGGCAGAAGCTTGGGGGTGTACTGATAATCGGGATGGACCATGATCACAATGTCGGCACCCGATTCAAGCGCCCTGTTGTAACAGGTTTTCTGATTGGCACCGTAACCCCTGTTGCGCTCATGAACAATGACCTTTTCAATACCCAGTCTTTTGGCAATTTCCACAGTTTCATCCCTTGAACCATCATCCACCAGGATGACCTCGTCAACCATGTCGAAAGGAATCTCAGCATAGGTCCTTTCCAGAGTACGGGCTGCATTATAGGCTGGCAGTACAACGATGATCTTTTTGCCCTGAATCATGGCAGTAAAGTTAAAACTTTCATGGTTCCTTGCAGAATGGCAGGTGTCTGTTGATGTTGAGAATCAAATTATAAAATTCCTTATTTATGTATGGTTATTTGGCCGGTCTGTTTTAAGTTAGTCTTAAGTTTAAGAAAGCACCATGTCGAACAGATTTTATAGGGGACTGATTTTTTTCATTCTGTTGGCCCCATTGTGGAGTTTTCTGGTATGGCTGATCAAGCCCGTCAAGCCCATAGATATCCTGATCATGGACAAGACGGTGCTGTTCAATACCGGTCCTGAACACAGATCATACAACTGGATCCTCTCTCATCACAAGTATTCAAAGCCCAATAAGAGGTTGTACCGGGTAAAAAACGATTATGTCGGATTCTTTCCAATCGAAAGAGGAGTTTCATGGTATAAAACCGATCTCGATTCTTTTTCAAATCAAAAGCTGGATTCTCTGGCCAATGCCATCGACATGATTTACATGACCGATATGTATGGCATTTATGCCAATGAATGGTACCTGGATACCATTCTTTGGAAAGAACGGTCGCAGAGAATCTACGGAGGAATGAGCGAGAATGACCTTTATCTCCTGAAACAGCTGAAAAAACAACAAAAATTGCTACTGACGGAATTCAACTACTACCATCATCCAACGCCCTATTATATTCGTAAACAGGCCGGAGACCTGATCAATACCAGGT
>CAYGOU010000017.1:0-19994 GCA_964351455.1 uncultured Porphyromonadaceae bacterium | reverse complement strand
GGGAGAGGGGGCCAGGGGGTGAGGTACTGGTTGGCACCAAATATAATTCAATATTTTTTGCCGGTTTCAAAAATCTTGTAGTTTTACACGTGAAAGTTACCGAGTAAGTAAAATTCATGAAACACATTACCCAGGAGGATATTGCCAGGCGTCTGGGAGTGACCCGGATCACCGTGTCAAAGGCACTGCGTGACCATCCCGATATCTCTGCCCATATGAAGAAGCAGGTGAGGGAAGCTGCTGATGAGCTGGGCTATTCACCCAACGAAATCGCCCGTCAGCTGACCAGCCGCCAGACCAAAAGCATCGGTGTGATTGTGCCCGACCTTGAAAACAGCTTTTTCAGCCATGTGGTCAACAGCATCGTGGATGAGGCCAGCGGGAGCGGTTACCAGATCCTGCTGACGGTATCCAGAGAGAGTGAGGAGCTGGAGCACCGAAACCTTTTGAACCTTCTCGGTAAGCGGGTCGACGGACTGCTCGTTTGTCTCTCTCAGCATACAACCGACCGGAAAGTGTTTCAGCGGATCAGAAAAATGGAGATTCCGCTGCTCTTCTTCGACCGGGCATTCAACGACCTTGGCTTCTCAAGTGTGGTCTTTGATGATGAAGCGGGAATGCAGCGTTGCGTTGACAGGCTGGTTGATCTTGGCTACCGGAGGATGGGTCATCTGGCCGGATTTACTCACACCAGTGTGGGTCGTGAACGGCTTGAGGGATTCAGAAAAGCACTGGTTCACAACCAGCTTGATCTCAAGGAGGAGTGGATCCTCGAAAATGGTTTCGAGGTATCAGACGGCTATTATTCATTTAAAAAACTGATGGCATCCGGCCCGATGCCGGAGGTTATCATCACCGTAAACGACCGTGTGGCCTATGGAGCGATGAAGGCGATGGCCGAGGAGGGCATTTCTGTGCCCGGCCAAATGGGATTGGTGGGGTTTGGGTTTCACGACAGCGCAACCTACCCTTGCTTTCCCCTGAGCATGGTCATCCAGGATCCGAGGTTGATGGGTAGGGAGGCGACCCGCCGCCTCATCGCCGAAATAAACGGAACACCTCCCGCTGCTCCGGTCAGCCTAAGGCTTGAAACGGATCTGTTGTTTCAGAATACAACCAAAACCAACTTAATGTCTGACCTATGAGAAGCTTTTTATCCTGGCTTAAAAGCCGCCGGCTCACATGGCTGCTTGCCTTTCTGCTGACTGCTCCCTCCCTCTTCTCTCAGAAGTACCAGTCCACCTGGGAGTCGCTCGAACAGTACGAGTGTCCTGACTGGTACCGCGATGCGAAGTTCGGAATCTTTATTCACTGGGGGGTCTATTCTGTTCCGGCCTTTGGCAATGAATGGTATCCCCGCAGGATGTACCTTCAGGAGAGTCCGGTTTACCTCCACCACCTCGAGAAATATGGAAGCCACGAGCAATTTGGTTACAAGGATTTCATTCCCCTGTTCACCGCCGAACGGTTCAATGCGGATGAGTGGGCCGACCTTTTCAGGAGGGCTGGCGCCCGTTACGTGGTGCCGGTGGCTGAACATCACGATGGCTTTGCCCTTTACGCCACCCGCCTCTCGGAGTGGAATGCGGTGAACATGGGACCGAAACGCGATGTGATCGGTGAACTGGCCGGGGCCACCCGGCGTCACGGGATGATCTTCGGTCTCTCGTCACATCGCATCGAGAACTGGTGGTTTTACAATGGCGGTATGAAGTTCCCCTCAGACGTTCAGGATCCCCGCTTTGCCGGACTGTATGGTCCTGCCAGAGAGGAATCGGATAGCCTGAGTGCAGAATTCATGAACGACTGGCTGCTTCGCTCAACAGAACTGGTTGATCTTTACAGGCCCCAGGTTTTCTGGTTCGACTGGTGGATAGAGCAAAAGGCGATGGAGCCCTACCGTAAAACCTTTGCCGCATATTATTACAACATGGCGGAGCAGTGGAACCAGGGGGTGGTGCTGAATTACAAGAATGAATCCTTTCCGCCCAGCGTGGCCGTATACGACATAGAGCGGGGCAGCAGCAAGGCGACCAAGGAGTATCCCTGGCAGACCGACACCTCCATCGGAAAAAAATCCTGGGGTTATATCGAAGACGAAGAAAACCGTACCCCAAATTCGCTGATCGACGACCTGATCGACATCGTCAGCAAGAACGGAAACCTTCTTCTGAACATAGGTCCGAAAGCAGACGGAACCATACCACAGGAGCAGGTTGATGTGCTGCTCGGGATTGGAAAGTGGCTCGAAGTTAATGGCGAAGGAATCTACGGCACCCGCCCATGGAAGGTTGCCGGAGAAGGACCGACCGATAATCCCGGTGGTGGATTCTCTGAAGGCGCCCGCAGCGACTACTCATCAGAGGATTTTCGCTTCACCACAAAGGATGGCAGTATCTATGCTTTTTGTCTGGATATTCCGTCTGGTCGAAGGCTTAGGATTGCCTCTCTAGGATTGAGCAACGATCCAGAGCTGAAAATCAGCGCTGTCAGCTTATTGGGATCCCCTGAAACGATCAAATGGAAGCAGAAAAAGGAGTACCTTGAGATCTCCCTGCCCGATATTATGCCTTGTGAACATGCCCTGTGCTTAAAACTTGAATTATGAAAAGGATATTTGTCCTGCTTATGGCGGTTGGCCTGCTCGCCGGCTGCAACCCCCGCGAAGATGACGCGGCATCCCTCATCATGCATTACCGGCAGCCGGCCGGAACCTGGAACGAAGCCCTTCCGGTGGGTAACGGCCGTCTTGGGGCCATGGTTTTCGGAACCGTGTCGCGCGAAAGAATCCAGTTCAACGAGGAGACGCTCTGGACGGGTGAGCCCCATGATTACGCCCACCCCGGTGCGGTCAGCCATCTGACTGAGATCCGGCGGCTCCTGTTCGACGGCAAACCAAGGGAGGCCGAGCGCCTGGCCATGGAGCACTTCATGAGCATACCTCTCGGACAGAAAGCCTATCAGCCTTTCGGAGATCTCTACCTTGAGTTTCCGGGCCATGACGAGTACACCCATTATGAGCGGAGACTCGACCTCTCACAGGCCCTCACCCTCACCCGTTACCGGGTGAAAGGCATCACCTACACCCGCGAAGTCTTCGCCTCCCATCCCGCACAGGTGCTGGTGGTAAGGCTTACGGCCAACCATCGGAGGATGCTCAATTTTTCGCTTCAAATGGATGCGGTGCACGAAGTGAAGTCGGTTGAGAACGTTGAAAACGGACAGGTACTCAAGGTTCAGGTCGCCGGCGGAGCGCTTCACGGTCAGGCCATTATCCGGATTGAAACCGACGGAATCATCTCTGCGAATGGAAACGAGCTCGAGATCGGCAAGGCTGGTCACGCCACCCTGTATCTGTCGGCTGCCACCAATTTTGTGAATTACCAGGATGTAAGCGGCGACCCAGCGGCCAGGGCAACAGCATACCTCGACGGGTTGCAGGGGAAATCCTACAAGGCGATCCGGAAAAAACACATCGCCGATTATAAGTCGCTCTTCAACCGCTTTGTTCTCGACTTCGGCACCAACGGCCGCGATACCATCCCGATGGATGTTCGTCTGGCCAGGTTCAATGAAGATCCGGTCGATCCCTCGCTGATCTCCCTCTACGTGCAGTTTGGCCGGTACCTGATGATCTCTTCAAGCCGGCCGGGAACCCAGCCGGCCAACCTGCAGGGGATCTGGAACCAGGACCTGCAGCCCGCCTGGGAGAGCAAGTACACCACCAACATCAACGCTGAGATGAATTACTGGCCCGCCGAGGTGGCCAACCTGAGCGATTGCCACGACCCCCTCTTCCGGCTCATTGAAGAGTGCGCCGAAACCGGCCGCAACGTGGCCCGTGAGCATTACGGGGCCGAAGGGTGGGTGCTGCACCACAATACCGACCTCTGGCGCGGAACCGCCCCGATCAACCACTCAAACCACGGCATCTGGCTCGGAGGCAGCGGTTGGTTGAGCCACCATCTGTGGGAGCGGTTTCTCTTCACCCGCGACACCGCCTTCCTGCGCGAGCGCGCCTGGCCGGTGATGCGCGAAGCGGCCAGGTTTTATGCACAGTTCCTGATTACCGATCCCAAAACCGGCTGGCTGATCAGCACTCCGTCAAATTCACCGGAGATCGGAGGACTGGTGGCCGGTCCCACCATGGATCACCAGATCATTCGCTCGCTGTTCACAGCCTGCCTTGAGACCTCCTCCATCCTGAAGCAGGATGAGGATTTTGCCGGGATGTTGGCAAAGCTGATCCCGCAGATTGCCCCAAATCAGGTGGGACGGCTGGGACAGTTGCAGGAGTGGATGGAGGACATCGATGATCCCGGTGAAAAGCACCGGCATGTATCCCATCTTTGGGGCATGCATCCGGGGGCCGACATCACCTGGGAGCGTGCACCCCATCTGATGGAGGCGGCCCGGCAATCGCTCCTCTTCAGGGGCGACGACGGCACCGGCTGGAGCCTGGCCTGGAAGATCAACTTCTGGGCCCGCTTTCTCGACGGTGACCACGCCTATGAACTGATCAAGCTGCTCTTCAGGGTCAAGGACGAATCCACGGTCAACTGGAGCGGCGGCACATATATCAATCTTTTTGATTCGCACCCCCCCTTCCAGATCGACGGTAATTTTGGCGCACCTGCCGGCATCATCGAACTCCTCATACAATCACACCAGGGGTTCATCGATCTGCTGCCCGCACTGCCCTCTGCGCTGCCCGACGGCTCCATTCGCGGCGTTTGTGCCCGGGGAGGATTTGAGCTTGACTTTGCATGGGCCGATGGCCGGATCACCAGTTTGTCGGTCAGATCAAAAGCAGGTGACGAATGCCGGATCCGGATCGGGGAAGAGATGTTACGGTTTAAAACAGTAAAGGGAAAGAGCTATGAGCTGGGCATCGATTTTTAGCAACATCCTGATGGCTTTCTGTCGCCGAAAACTTCCGGCGGGGGCGCTCCTCATGGTTCCGATGCTCATCACGGCCCAGCCGCTTGACCGGAAAAGCATCGTGACCCGCCACAACATCGAGGTTTCAGACCTCTCCCAGATACTGGCCCTCGGCAACGGAAACTTTGTTTTCGGGGTTGACGGAACCGGGCTCCAGACCTTTGGGGGCAACATCATGTCAAACCATGCCTGGCACAGCTGGCCCCTGCCTGATGGCGCCACCATGGCCGATGTTCCTGAAACGGGAACCGTTGAAACCGGCCGGCTCATTGGCGAGATGGAAAAGGCTTCGCACCGCGAGGATGTAAGCTCGTGGATGTTTCAGAATCCACACAAATTCAACATGGGTAGGTTTCGTTTCGTTGACCGTAACGGCACCCCCATCGACAGCAGCCGGATCAGTCACCAGGTCCGCAAACTGGATCTCTGGCGGGGTATCCATAAGGTTTGTTTCAGGATTGACGGCCATCCCGTTGAGGTAACCACCCTGGTTCATCCTGAGATGGATGTGGTCACCACCCGCATCGAATCGGAGTGGCTCGGCAGCGGAAACCTCGGCATATCCCTTGACTTTTCCTATCCGGTGGGGGCGGTGAGAAACGAATTGCAGGACCGGTGGTATGGGAAGTGGGACTGGCACGACCGGCATAAAACCGCATTGAATGCCACCGGATCCGGCACCGACATCACCCGCACCCTCGATGAAACCTCCTATCGGGTTGCCTGGCGGTGGTCGGATGCCCCGGCTACCCTGACCAGCGATCTTTCAAGGCACCTGCTGATCCTGACACCGTCGGCCGGAACCTCAACGCTTGAATTCTCCTGTGCCTTCGGGCAAGGAGAGATTCCTGAGGTGCCCGGCTTCACCGAAACCCTCCCCCGGTGCGAAGCCATGTGGGAGGACCACTGGCTCAGCGGCGGAGCAATAGATCTTTCTGAAAGCAAGGATCATCGATGGATGGAGCTTGAGCGGCGCGTGGTACTGTCGCAATACCTCATGCGAAGCAATTCAGCAGGGAGCTGGCCTCCGGCAGAGGTTTCGCTGATGGGAATGGATTTCTGGAGTTCGCAGTTTCACATGGAGATGATCTGGTGGCACCTGGCCCATTACGGATTGTGGAACCGGTGGGAGCTGGCCACAGAAGCCCTGGGATGCTATGAGTCATTTCTCCCAATAGCGCAAAAACTGGCACGACAATTCGGATATGAGGGGGCCAAATGGGGAAAGCAGGTGGGTCCCGAAGGGAGAACCGCCACCTGGAGCCACTCCTTCCTGCTGCACTGGCAGCAGCCGCATCCCATCTTCTTTGCGGAGCTCGAATACCGGCTGTTCCCCGGATACAGAACTCTCAACAAATGGGCTACCATAGTTATGGAAACCGCCGATTATATGGCCGATTTTCCGGTGAAAAAGAGCGACGGATATTACCACCTGACTCCGGTTTGCACCGCCAATGAAAACGGGGTGGGCGACAATCCTGCCTTTGAAAATGCCTACTGGCGCTGGGGACTTGAAAAGGCTCAGGAGTGGAGGGTGAGGATGGGCCTTGGGCGTGCCCTGAAATGGGACCGGGTGCTTTCAAACCTCGCTCCGCTTCCTCAATCGGATGGGGTATACCTCTATTGCGACGGCTGGTTCGACAGTTACACCAAATACAACGGCGGTCATCCCGATCCGCTCGGGGTATGTGCATTCCTCCCCTTCGTCGAAGGCGTTGACCGCGAAACCGCCAGGAGGACCGTTGAGAAGATCGAGCGCGAATGGCAATGGGCCAACATGTGGGGCTGGGATTACCCCTGGTCGGCCATGGCCGCTGCCCGGGTTGGGCGGCCCGACCTGGCCGTGGAGATGCTCCTCAGGGATACCCGGCAAAACCGGTACACCCTGAATGGCATCAATGCCGGGTGGTATTTTCCGGGCAACGGGGGACTCCTCTACGTAGTCGCCATGATGGCCGCCGGATGGGATGGCGCTCCTGACCGCCATGCGCCCGGCTTTCCGGATGACGGCAGCTGGGTGGTGAAATGCGAAGGATTGAAGGTTGCATTGTAATTACTGGTACAGATCATGAAAAAGATGATTCTCTTTTCCCTTTGTCTCATACTGACCGATCTGGCACTGATGGGACAAATACAGGGAATAAGACTACCCGGGCCCGAAGAGATGCAAAAAGTATATCAAGAGGTGAAGACCCCCTACAAATATGGCATCGTGCTTCGGGGCGATGGGGGTGACCTGGTTGATTGTCCGGGCGTCTTCAGGCACGGCAACCATTGGTATATGATTTACATCAGCATGCATAAAACCGGCTATGAAACCCACCTGGCCCAAAGCGAGGATTTGCTGAACTGGAAGCCTCTTGGAAAGATTCTCCCATTCGGGGATGCTGGGCAGTGGGATGCCAGTCAGGCAGCAGGATATCCGGCTTTGCAGGACCATACCTGGGGCGGCAGCGCTGAATTACAGAAGTTCAGAGGTAAGTACTGGATGTCGTACCTCGGCGGAGCCCTCGAAGGCTATGAAACCGATCCGCTGGCAATCGGTATGGCTTACAGCCGCAAACCGCATAAGCCGACAGCCTGGAAACGTCTTCCGGATCCGGTGCTGAGCCGCGACCAGAAGGATTGCCGCTACTGGGAGATGCTGACACAATACAAAAGCAACATCATCCGGGATGACGTGCAAACTCTCGGCTGGCCCTTTGTCATGTTTTACAACGCTAAAACCGAATCGGGATATGAGCGGATCGGTATGGCGGTGTCGAAAGAGATGAAACAATGGTCCCGCTGTGGCCTCGATCCGGTCATCGACAACGGCAGCGGCATATCCGGGGATCCCCAGGTCGTCAGGATGGGTGACCTCTGGGTGATGTTTTATTTTGGCGCTTTTTACAAGCCCAAAGCCTTTGACACCTTCGCCTGCTCATACGATCTGGTAAACTGGGTAAAATGGGAGGGACCGCACCTGATCGAGCCCTCCGAGCCCTGGGACGAGCAATACGCCCACAAACCCTGGGTGATCAAGCACAACGGGGTGGTTTACCACTTTTACTGCGCCGTGGGGAACGAGGGACGGGTGATTGCCCTGGCCACATCTGAAAAACTGAATTAACAACCGAAAGCATGAAACACCGATATCTGAGCCTTGTGCTGCTCCCCCTGATGCTGACCCTGTCGTGTCAGCGACCAACTGAACCCGGCCACCGTTTGCTGGCCGATGCCTTCGAAAACTCTGGTGCAGATGCGAAACCCTGGGTATACTGGTACTGGATGAACGGCAACGTGACCAGGGAGGGCATCACCGCCGACATCGAAGCCATGAACCGCGTTGGCATAGGAGGGGCCTTCCTGATGTGTATCGGAGGTCCCTGGGATCGTCCAGGACTCGAAAAGGCCTACGATCCGTTGACTCCGGAGTGGTGGGACCTGGTGGATCACGCCTTCGCAGAGGCTGAGCGGTGCGGAATGAAGCTGGGCATGTCGGCATGCGATGGCTGGGCCACCGCCGGCGGACCGTTTGTGGATCCTGAGCATGCCATGAAAAAGGTGGTCTGGAGCATCAGTCGACTGCAAGGACCCACGGATGCGTTCACCCCTCCTCATCCCCCGCTGCACGCCGGAACCTATCAGAACAGCGGACATGAACTGACGGGAGAGCGTCGGTTTTACAGGGATATTGCCTGTTTTGCCTTCCCGGCGAGGGAGGGAATTGACCAAACCATGGCTGATTATGATTTCGAGGTCCAGACCAGCATCCCGGATATCCGGGCTGAGAAGCTATTCGACGGCGACCTGAGAGAGACCACGGTCAACACCAACCAGAACGGGTACATACAGGTGACCTTCAGCCAGCCTTTTACCTGTCGTTCAGTCAGAATGTTTGTGCAGGCCGACCGGTGGTTTCCATATCCCTACTATCCGGCCTCGATGGATCTGCTGACCAGTGAGGATGGAACCGATTTCAGGCTTCATCACCGGTTCACGCCCGATCAGCACGGCTGGCAGGATGACGGCACTCCCGTTACCTTCCGCATTCCCGAAGTGACGGCCCGTTTTTTTCGCTTCATCTTTGACACCGACACCCTCATTCCCATCTCCATGCGTTTTGTGGGCGCTGAAAGAAAATATCTCAGTCTCACGGAGATTGAACTCTCCTCCTTCCCCTGGATCGACCGTTTCGAAGCGAAGGGGGCCTACCGCTACCGGGTGTCTCCCCCAACTCCCGGAGAGCTCCAGTCGCAGTACTCCATTGCACTCGACGAGATGGTCGATGTCACCGGCTATCTCGACTCTGCCGGGATGCTCAACTGGCAGGCTCCGGCCGGCGAATGGAACATTTTGCGGATGGGCAACACCCTGACCAACAATGAAAATGAGACCGGAGGAGGGGGCATAGGACTTGAATCAGACAAGCTAAGCAAAGAGGCCACCAGGATCGTTTTCGATGGCTGGCTGGGTGAAGCGATCCGTCGCATCGGCCGTCAACGGGCCGATTCGGTGCTGGCACTCATGCATGTCGACAGCTGGGAGGCCGCCACCCAAAACTGGACGGACCGTTTTCCTGAATGGTTCCGCCAAAAGCGGGGATACGATATGGTGCCCTTTCTCCCGGCCCTGGCCGGTATTCCGGTTGAGTCGCATCTGGCCAGCGAATCGTTTCTTCACGATTTCAGAACCACCCTCATCGAACTGCTGAACGAAAACTTCTACGGCGAGTTGTCGCGCCTGGCCCGGGAGAACGGTAGTGCCTTCTCTGCCGAAGCCACAGCCCCCGTGATGGTTTCCGACGGAATGCTCCACCATAAATATGTTGACCGGCCGATGGGCGAATTCTGGAGGGATGACCCCGCTCCCATGGACAAACCGGAGGATATTCTTGAAGCCGTCTCAGGCGGACACCTCTATAACCGGCCGATTGTTCAGGCTGAAGCCTTCACCGATGTTGATTCGAAATGGTACGAGCACCCTTTTCTGCTCAAGAAGCAGGGCGATTTTAACTTTTGCCGCGGCATCAACCTCTTCTTTTTACACGTGTATGTTCAGCAACCCTTTGTGGATAAAAAGCCGGGGTTTACGCTCGGTCAGACCGGAATGCATTTCACAAGGGGACAAACCTGGTGGGAGCAATCCGAAGCCTGGATCGAATACCTGACCCGCTGTCAGTCGGTTCTGCAGCAAGGGCACCAGGTTGCCCAGATCCTGGCTTTTACAGGCATGGAGATCCCCAGGCGCGCCCTGCTGCCTGAGCAGCTTTATTCTGATGTGCCTGATGGATACCGCTACCTCAGTATAAACCCCGACGCACTGCTCAATGAGGTGCGAATCCTCGACGGTGCCATGTCGCTGCCCAACGGTGCACGACATAAGGTGTTGATGCTGCCACCTGAACCCTTTCACGGAAACGGATTGTACACCCCCGCCGTGATGAAGAAGATCCAGAGGCTCGTTAAAGGTGGGGTGATTGTTCTTGGTCCCAGGCCTAAAGGTGCTGCGGGACTTGATGATCGGGACAAGGCAGACAAGCAGGTGAAGGCGATTGCCGACAGGTTATGGGGCCCGGAGCAGGCCGGGGCAGCAAGCGTCAATCGTTACGGAAAAGGCATGGTTTACTGCGGATTTTCGCTTGAAGATGTGCTGAAACGTGAAAACTTGATTCCTGATCTGCTATTTCCTTCGGCCGATTCAATGGATTATATACACAAGGTGGCCGGCTCTTCGCATCTGTGGTTTGTTTCTAATCAAAGGGATATTGGCCGGCAAGTTTCAGGGAGTTTTCCGATTACCGGCAGAGTTCCTGAAATATGGGATCCCGTTACAACAAAAAAATTCAGGGCTGACTACCGCGAAATTGAAGGTCGCACCGAAATCCAGCTGGATTTTGCTCCCCATGGTTCGGTTTTTGTAGTTTTTCCGGAGAGTCCCGACCCGGCGCTGGAGACCAGGCAGGAGTTAGAAACTCAGCAAAGCATTCCGCTTCAGGGCAATTGGCGGATCACTTTTGAGGAAAACCGGGGGTTGGAAAAGGATTTTACGATCGAAACCGACCAGCTGGTCTCCCTCACCACCCATGCTGACCCCAATGTGAAACACTTCTCGGGTACTGCGGCCTATCACCTTAGCTTCGACCTTCATTCTGAATCCGGAGACTCTCTCCACCGCTTCCTTCTGGATCTGGGACGGGTGGCGGATATGGCCAGGGTGATCGTAAATGACCGGGATATGGGACTGCTTTGGGCGCCCCCCTTCATCACCGACGTCACGGATGCCCTGATGTCGGGCGAAAACCGCCTCCGGATTGAGGTCACCAATACCTGGAACAACCGGATCGTATTCGATATGTCGCTTCCCAAAGAAGAGAGAGTGAGCTATTTTCCGCATTATGATCAGTTTCCGGGTGCTGGTGACCAAAATGGATTTCTGATCCGGAGTGTGGATTACAACCTCAGGGAGACCGGATTGATCGGTCCCTGCCGGATAGATGTTAAAAAATGAATAGTAAAAAACAAAACAGTGCCCCGTATATGATCATGGCACTGGTGACAGTACTCGTTCTTTCGACCTCAGGGTGCAACAAACCGGGAGCCACGTACAGCAGAGCACACGAGGCATCAGCCTGGTCTGTTGTTGATCCGGTATATTCGGTCGGCCGCGAAAAGCCCCAACGGGAGGTTAGGGAGGGAGCGCCCTGGCTTTACGGTCAGGTTGAACTGGAGAGCCATCTGCTCCAAAAGATGCGGATCAGCTCGAAAGCGGTGGCCCATCATGGCCACTATCCGGGCGCTTATCATACACCATATCATGAAGCGGCTTTCAGACTTGAGTTTCCGGATGGAGTTAGGCTTCCTGCCTCTCTTTATTTCAGATCCGTCGGCGATCCGGAGATCAGGGTCGACGGCGAGATGATTTTTTCGGCGGAGGGAAAGGAATCCGGAGATCGCTTGAAATTCAGTCATAAAGGGAAAAGGGCTCATCTTATTGAGATAATCATTCGCTCCCCTGAAGCGGTGCCGGCCCTGCTCATCCCAGAAGGTCCCTTCTCAACCGACCACCCGGGGTGGCTCTGGCTCTCAGACCGCGGAGATTGGCTGCCGGCGGCCCGACATGACCAAACAGCCTCCGGCATCGCTCCCCATGAAGCCGGCTTGCCTGAGGTGGAGCTGGTTCCGGCCGGAAGGGAGGGGGTGCTTTTTGATTTTGGCCGCTCCCTGATCGGTTACGTTACCTTCATCTCGACGGGCACGCCATCCCTCATTGTGGGCGAATCCATTGCCGAGGCCATGGATACCGTGGTGGCCAACCACGAACAGATCCTCACCCTGGAGCAGACCGCACCCGACAAATGGAAAAGCATGCACCCGCTGGCCTTCCGATACCTCCGGATCCTCGGTGGTGAGCCTGAAGAGGTGAAATGCCGGGCGCAGTTCTGGCCCACAGCCTACCGGGGAGCCTTTGCCTGTTCAGATTCCCTTCTGACCCGGATCTGGATGGTCTCGGCCTATACCCACCGTCTCAACAAATACCAGTTTATGCTCGACGGCATCAAGCGAGACCGGCTGCCCTGGGTCGACAATATGAAGATCAGCTCGGCGGTGGAGGCGATGACCTTCGGAGATCCCGAGATCATCCGGCGCACCCTGTCGGTGCTGGGAAGGGCCTCTGACCGCAGCAGCATCAACAACATCATCGATTACGATGCCCTCTGGCTCATTGGCCAGGAGGCCTTTCAGCTCCATTTTGACGATCCCGCCTTTCTGAAACAGGAGTGGCCCCGGATATTTGCCATGGTTGAGCGGATATCGGGTGAATGTGATGAGAACGGATTAAGAAGATGGCCGGCCGGGTCATGGACCTTCATCGATTGGGTGGGAGGCTGGGATAAGAATATGGCTGAGCAGGTGATGTGGTGGTGGGCGCTGAATTCTGCAGTCAGACTGGCTGAAAGAGTGGGTGAACCCGAAGTGGCCTCAGCGTGGAGCCTGCGGGCTGATCAGCTCCGCGAGTTCCTCAACCGCCGGGCATGGAATGAAGATCTACGGGCATGGACCGACCCGGATAAGCCGGTGGCTCCGACGCGGCATGCCAACCTGCTGTCGATCGTTTCGGCACTCAATTCGCCAGTCCAGACACCTGGTGCCATGGGGGTTCTGACCGACACCCTGAGTGAACCGCTGAACAGTCCTTCGATGATCACCTACCGGATCATGGCCCTGAACCGTAACGGTCATGCCCAACAGGCGCTGGATGAGCTCAGATCCATCTGGGGAGCCATGCTGGCAGGGGGTTCAACCACCTTTTGGGAGGGGTTCGATGAACGTGAATCAGGGGATGAAATCTACCGCTTCTACGGCAGACCCTACGGAAAGAGCATGTGCCACGCCTGGGGCAGCGGACCGGTGTTCATGCTGCCCGAAATCCTGTTGGGAATTAAACCCTTGGAGGATGGATGGAAAAGCTTCGAGGTGGATCCCAACCTGTTGGGACTGGATTGGGTCTTTCTGACCATTCCCTCCCGGTATGGAACCATCCGGATCGAGGTGGAGGGCAACACGATGCTCCTTGACATTCCATCGGGAGTCACCGCTTACCATCAGCAGCGCCAATACTCAGGCACCCATCGGATCCCTTTAACCAGTAACCTGCAACCTGCAACCCGCAACCTGTAACCCGCACCCTGCAACCGCTTTTCTTCTTATCTTGCAGTATAAAATCCAAACCCATGAAAAACCGACGTGATTTTCTTAAAACCTCCGCGCTGCTGGCAGCCGGATCGATGATTGCCCCCCAGCTGCTCTCCTCCTGTACAACCCAGGCCAAAAACATAGGACTGCAACTATACTCCCTGCGCGACATGGTAGGGAAAGAGGGCATCCAGGCAGTGCTTGAACTTGTTGCCGGAATCGGATATAAGAACCTCGAAACCGCGGGGTACAACAACGGTTTGATATATGGACTGGATCCCAAAGAGTTTACTAAAAGGGTGGGGGATCTGGGAATGAAATTCACCAGCGCCCACGTCGGACAGGGATATGCGCCCGATCGCGACGCCGAAGTGATGTCGTGGTGGGATCAGGCCATCGCCGCCCACAAAGAGGCAGGAGCTCTGTATCTTGTGCAGCCCTGGGTGCCGCTCAATGAGAACAGCAGTCTCGATGATCTTAAAATCCAGATGGATTATTTCAACAGGGTGGGAGAGAAGGCCAAAGCCGCCGGCATGCTCTTCGGATTTCACAACCACACCGTAGAGTTTAAGAAAATCGGCGAGGAGGTGATCTACGACCTGATGCTGACCCATACCGATCCTTCATTGGTCATGTTTCAACTGGATGTTTACTGGTGCCAGGTTGGAGGTGCCAGTCCTGTTGAATACCTCAAAAACCACCCAACCCGGATCAAACTCACCCACATCAAGGATGAGAAGGAGATCGGCGCAAGCGGAACCATGGATTTCGAACCAATCTTCAGGCAGATGCAGGCCAATGGCATCGACGACTGGTACGTTGAGGTTGAGCGCTATACCAACGACGATCCGAAGGAGAGCGTGAGGGAGAGTTATAGGTATTTGGCTGAAGCCAAATACGTTAAGAAATAAGAAAGAGGCCTTTAGAAAGTAAGGCTAAGGCTAAGGCAAAGGCTAAGGCCAAGGGTATTGGTTTAGGATTGTGGTGGGCAGTATTACAAACAAATGAAGTTTGTCAGATAGAGAGAGATACTTACCCCTTTGCCGTAGCCTTACTTTCTATTTTCTATTTCTTAATTCCTGGCTTTCAACGCCCTGAAAGGTAATTACCACCGGCCTGATGGTGCCGTCATCGTTAAATACCATGCGGTCAATACACACCTCCCGGTGGTGGCCGTTGCGGTCGCCCAGGGGACGGCGGTGGTAGACGATGTAATAATCATCCGTCCCGGGAATGTGGATCACCGAGTGGTGTCCGGCGCCGGTGGCAACTTCGGGATTTTGCTGCAGGATCTTGCCGATGCGTTTGAATGGACCCGTTGGCCTATCTCCGATGGCATAGGCGACGCTGTAATCAGGACCGGTCCAGCCCCCTTCTGACCACATGAAATAGTATTTGCCGTTACGTTTGAAGACAAAGGGACCCTCAACATAGTTTTCGGGGGTGATCTCCTTGAATATTTCGCCATCGGGGAACGATTCAATACTCAGCAGATCCTTGCTCAGGCGCACGATGTTGCAGTGCCTCCATCCCCCGTAATAGAGGTAGTGCTGTCCGTCGTCGTCGCGAAACACGAACTGATCGATTGGCTGGGCGCCGTTGTGAAAGGCATCGATCAGCGGTTTGCCGAGGGCATCCTTGTAAGGTCCCTCCGGTTCGCTGGCCACGGCCACACCGATGCCGCCCAGCTGGTCGTTGTTCTGGATGTCGTTGGCCCCGAAGAAAAGGTAGTACCGGTCATTGGCATGGATCACCGATGGAGCCCAGATTGAATAGGCCGCCCATGATATGTCTTTGATATCGAGTACCCTGGGGTGCTTGGTCCAGGTGATCAGATCCTTCGATGAAAAGGCATCCAGAAAAGTCTGTTTCAGATACTGCGGATTGATGGTGTTCTTCTGAAGCTGCTCCTGCAATGGGGTCAGTTCAGGCTGCTGCAAGGGCGCGCCCCATGCATCCGACCATGTGGGGAAGATCCAATAGGTGTCACCGTAAATGATCCCCTCAGGATCTGCGTACCAGCCCTCGAAAACCGGATTGCCCGAATAACCGGAGGCTTTGAACTCGGGGCGGATTGTCTGTGCCGTGAGAATGGAATGGATGAGTAACGCAGAGAGGGACACATAGGCGAAACGCGATACGCGATACGCGAAAATTGGCGATAAGCGATAGGCGATACGCGAAAATCTTAGAATTTTGAAAGATGAGAATTGAAGGCCCGTGGATGGCTTTTTTGTCTCTTTATTGTTCATTATATCAGTCTCTTATTATTCTACTGTTCTCTCTCAAGATGTCTCGCGTATCGCGTATCGCCTATCGCGTATCGCCTATCGCGTATCGCCTATTCTCCTCCATACTCCCCAAACAGCTCCTCGATATCCACCTCTCCGCTATGCACCACCACCCGATACCTTAGCTTCAAACTCTCGCCTTTCTTAAACCGGGTGGCTTTGTCGTCTTCGGGCCAGTACATCGGGGTGGGGGAGATGAATCCGTAGTCGCGGGTGAACCAAGGGGCCGGGTACCAGGGGTTTGAAGGGTGCTGCATGATGGCGATGCCTTCGGTTTTTCCGTTCCGGGTTCCGCTGTAATCCATCCAGGGTGATCTTTTACCGAAAGTCTCAGTTTCTCCCACCTCTCCCCCGGCGTTGATCATGGTGCCGCCGCCGGCTACCGCGATATCATGGGCCACCCTGGCACTGAAGAGCGAATGGTTGGTCTTTTCGATGGTGACATCCATAAGCATATCCATGGTGATGGCAAAATCAATCTGAAAAAGGTCCGCTTGGGGAGCGGTGATGGTTATGTGCCGGATATCCCGAACAGGACTCGGGGCGCCCGGTCTCCACCAGATGCATTCGTTCTCAATCACCACCCGGTTCTCTCCCGATTCGAGGATTTCGGCCCGCAGCGATTTGATCTGTCCCCGCTCAAGTCCCTCCTGCCAGTAATTGCCACCGTTGACCCGGTCGCAGGTAAAGAAGAGGGAACTGTGATGCGGATAGGGATTGTTTCGCATCGAGGTGACGCTGATCCCTGAAGGACCGTTAACCGGGAAGAAGAAGGGATACTTCTCATCATCCTGAAACAGATACCGGGTGAACAGGTTGCCGTTGATGCTCACGTCAATGCGATCACCCACCTTCACGGCGGTTACTTTATTCTGCGCCGGCACAATGCCTGAAAAGCCAAACAACAAAGTCGCCACAATTAAAAAGGAGCTGAGAGACTTGCTCATGATTCAATCAAGTTTAGTTTAAACTCCCCAAAATACACAAATTACCCCACCCCGTCACCCGTCACTCGTCACTCGTCACTCGTCACTCTCTCCCTCTTCCCCCTCCTCACCTTCAACACCCTTTCCTCTATTCCCATCTTTCCGGGCCACCTGATCGTAATGTTCTGATCAATTCCTGATATCAATTCCATCCGGATCTTGCCCGGTGCCCATTCGAGGCGGAGGATTTCAACATCCCCCCTGGCCAGAATGCCTTCGATGCTCCCCGAGGTCATTTCGGACGGCAGTGCCGGAAACAGCGAGATCAGTCCGGGTTCTGAATAGACCAGCATTTTGTTGATCACGGCCGGATATCCCCCGCTGAGGTCGAGGTTGAAGAGGGCACCCGGATCGTGGGTGGTCACCATGTTGCGGTTCCAGTAGCTTTTGCTGAGCCAGCGGAGCATGTCGAAGCATGCCTCCGCGTCACCCAGCATGGCGGCAGCGTAGGCCATCTGCACCATGCCGAAGGCCATAACGCCGCCCTGGTCGGCGCGACGGTACTTCATTTTTTCAGCGATCACCTTCTGGGCCCCCTGCATCAGTTCAGGGTGTGCCTCAAACTCAGGATCCATTTGCTCAAACAGAGCGTATAGCTGAGATACGTGCCGGTGCGCATGGTTTTCTTCTACGCCGGGCCACATCCATTCTCTGAGCTCGCCGGCTTCGTTAAGTTCGTAATCCGGCATTCGATCAAGCATCTTTTTCCAGAGCGCCACCTTATCTTGATTCTTCTGCGTGATTTCAGAGGCCTTAAGGATATTCCGGAGGAGCTGTCTGGCGATCATCACATCCATGGTGGCATTGATGCATGCCTGGGAAGGCAGGTTTCCCGGACTGTTTTCGGGAGAGTAGGAGGGGTTGAACTGGTAGCGGCCATCATCCTGAAGGATTAAAAAATCCTCGTAAAAGAGGACTGACTCCTGCATGAAGGGGAGTGCCCGGTTGACCAGGAAGGCTGTATCGAGGGTGTACTGGAAATAATCGTAATAAAACATCGAATACCAGCCCGCACCGCCGGTCCAGAAGGTCATCGGCCAGGTGGCATCGAAATGGTTGTTCAATCCGTGCGAGCTCATGCGCGACGGAACGTGAATGCCACGACAGTTGAACAGTTTGGAGGCGTTGAGTCTGAAGTCATCCATGTGACGCTCGAGCAGATCAAAAAGCGGGAGCATCAGCTCAGGCATGTTGGCCGGCATCATCGACGATACCGCCACGGGCACGTTGCCGTTCATCGTAAAATCGGCCGACCAGGGCGGCGTGATGCTGCCGCTCCAGAGCCCCTGAAGGTTCGGGGGATTTACGCCGGTAGAGGAAATGATGTTGTAGCGAGCTGCATCGTATTTCAAACCGAAGTCTAGCGAATCATCAGGTAATGAAAGCTTTGAACGACCGAAAAGCTCACGGTGCAGCGCAACATGTCTCTCCAGCAGCCTCTCATAATCCGCCTCCACTCCCCTGACATCCGCAAGCATTCGTTCAGTATTGTTACTACCCTCATCCCCCACAAAATCCGGCTCCACCCTCGTCAGTATCAATATCTCCCGCGCCCCCTCAACCTGCAACCTGCAACCTGCAACCTGCAACCTGCAACCTTTAGCCTCCACCCTGCTCACCCCACGATACCCCTGTATCAGCCCCTCCCACTGGTTTAAAAATTCTGTATTGAACACGAGGCAGTCATCCTCGATGTTTGTGGTCTGGCTTTTGATGCCTGAGTTCTCCCTGACGTCGATTCCTGCCCACCAGTCGCTGAGGTGACGGCCGGCCAGGCCTATGGTGAGCGGCAGCGATGGGTCGCCTGATTTGATGCGGGTGACAATGAGGTTATCGGCTCTTGATACAAAGGTGCTGCGTGAGAAGGTGCCACGGGAGTCAGTCCAGGTCACGCTTACTTCTCCGGTTTCGAAGTTGACCGAGCGCGCATAATCCAGGACTGAATCCGCCTCCATCTCCACGATGAGGTCGAAGGCCGGGATCAGGGGATCGGTCCATCTTTTGCTGCCCCAACCCTCATGATGCGAAAGATCCACCACCAGTTGCGAGGCCTTGCCATATTCACCCGCGAGCATCAGCGCCCGGATCTCGTCAAGATGCTCCCCCTGGGCCACCGGGGTGAGCGGCTCGTGATGGGGCAGATAAAGCAGGGCGTGGTTGATGATCAGGGTGTCGGCATAGGGAAGGCCATACACCATGGCTCCCTGAATGCCATTGCCTGTCACCATGGCTTCGGTCCATTCGCGCGCCGGGAGCGAGTCGTGAAAGCCTCTGAAGCTCTTATCGGTTGATTTGGGTGACTGATGAACACACCCAACCATCATAAGCACAAGAATCGGAGTTATCTGGAGTCGTTTCATATATTGTAAAAGTAGGCTCTTCTGCTACCTTATTCTTCACTCGTCACTCGTCACCCGTCACTAATAGGTCAACACCTCCGTCAACCCCCTCCTGATCCACCCAACCTGCTCTTTGGTCAGGACACCGATTTTCCGGCTGAGTCTTTCATGCGCCAGGGTTCGGATCTGAAAGGTGATGACCTCAGATTTTTGCGGCAGTCCGTTTACTTCATTGGCCTCCACGATGAGACAGCCGGCATAGTTTTTTATTTTGGATGTAAGAGGACAAATGATTGAAATCCCCAGGTGGTCGTTCATGGCGTTGCCACTGATGATCACCACCGGCCTGAATCCCTGTTGTTCGCTGCCTTTGACAGGGTTGAGGTCGGCCAGCCAGATCTCGCCCTGCTTCATGACTCATCAAGGATTTTTAGGTACTCCTCCAAACCCTCTTCCGCCATGTCGACCATCTCGGCATCCCCTGCTGCCCGTTTAAATGACCAGGTATATTCGGCCTTTTTTAGCCGTTCAAAATAGCTGACCAGCGATCGCTCGATGATTTTATTCTTGGGCACGTTAAACCGGGCGGCGTAATCATCCAGCTTCTCAATCAGATCTGCCGGCAGCGAACTGGTAAAAGTAACCGCTTTCATTGTTTGATAAATATATAATGTAAATATAATACATATTTATCATTCGTCACTCGTCACTATTTGCACCGGCCCGATCAATCCCGACTTCAGCGACGGACCCAGGTAC